>PKWR01000202.1 GCA_003133285.1 Coriobacteriia bacterium | reverse complement strand
ATCAGCGCTGAACGAGCCGCTGGCCACAGCCGTAACCGTGAGGCAGACGCCATTGACCGCGATCGAGTCACCGCTCGCGGCGCCGGCCGTCACCAGCGGGCCGCGCACGGTCAGCCCGAGCGCGGCCGGCAGGGCGTCCGAGCCCTCCGGAGAGCGGTCGAGATTGGTGTGGCACGCGATGAGCGAGATCCCGCGCCGCGCCGCCTCGAAGGCGACGCCCGCAGCTCCCGGCGCGGCGACCACGGCCTCGAGCGGGTCGAGGAAGGCCGGATGGTGCGTGACGAGCACGTTCGCACCCTCCTCGGCGGCACGGTCGAGCGCCGCGTGGGTCGGGTCGAGCGACACGAGCACGCGCGAGACCACGGTCTCGCGGTCGCCCACGAGCAGCCCCACGCGGTCCCAGGGCTCGGCCCACGCGAACGGGATCGTCGCATCGAGATGCTCGTACAGCTCGCCGACGGTGATCACAACGCCACCTCCTCGGCCACGCGCTTGCGGAAGCACACCACCGAGTCGTACCCCGCCTCGCGCAGCAGCTCACGCGCAAGGTCGAACCCCTCGCCCACCTCGGCCGGCGCGTGCGCGTCCGAGCCCGTGGTGGCGGGCACCCCGCGGCGGCGGCACGCCTTGAGGAGGTCGAGTGACGGGTAGATCTCGCGGCACGGCTTGCGCAGCCCCGCGGTGTTGACCTCGACGGCGCAACCCGCCTCCTGGAGGGCGAGCGCGGTCTGCTCGTACCACGGCCGCGGGTCGACGTCCGGACGCGTCCCGAACTTCTTCACGAGGTCGGGATGCGCGATGACGTCGTAGAGCCCGCTCCCCGCAGCGTTCGCGACCTCGTCGAAGTAGCGCTCCCACAGCACGTCGGACTCCCACGCGTCGTAGCGCGCGATCAGGTCCGGGTCGTCGAAGGCCCAGTCGCCGAGGAAGTGCACGGAGCCCAGCACCAGGTCGAAGTCGTGCGAAGCGATGAGGCCCTCGACGTGTGCGAAAGCGTCCGGCAGCCAGTCGGCCTCCACGCCGAGCAGCACCTCGGGCCCGCCGGTCGCGCGTGAATCGCACGCCGCGGCGAGGACGTCGGCGACGTAGGCGGGCAGCTCGGCCGCCTTCATCGTGTAGTGCTGCGGATACGGCTCCGGCATCGGCAGGTGGTCCGTGAAGCACATGACGTCGAGGCCCCGTGCGCGTCCCGCCTCCACGTACTGCGCCATCTCGCCGGTCGCGTGCCCGCAGCGCGCCGTGTGGACGTGAAGGTCGATCACGATGCCTCCTCGATGACTCCGCCGCCGACCACGATCTCGCCGTCCCAGCACACGAGTGCCTGTCCGGGTGCGGGCGCCTCGACCTCCTCGTCGAACCGGACCACGAGACGGTCGCCGGTCAGCACGGCGGTCGCCAGCTGCTCGGGACCCCGGTACCTCGCGCGGGCGGTGACGCGCTGCTCGGCGGCGCCGGACCACACCGGGTCGCCGGCGACGATCACGCGCGCGGACCCCGCGCCCTTGGCGCCGACGGTGACGGTGGCGCTCGCGACGTCCACGGCGGTGACGAAGCTGCGGTCGGGACCCGGCAGCCCGAGGCCGCGGCGCTGGCCGATGGTGAAGCCCGGGACGCCGTCGTGCGAGCCCACGACGGTCCCGGCGGCATCGCGGATCTCGCCCGCGACGAACGCGTCGGGCCGGCGCTCGCGCACGAACGCGCGCACGTCGTCGTCGGGGACGAAGCACGTCTCCTGGCTCTCGGGGCGCTCGGCCGTGGGCAGCGCGAAGGAGCGCGCGAGTCCCCGCACCTCGGGCTTGGTCAGCCCGCCCAGCGGGAAGAGCGTGTGGTCGAGCTGCTCCGGGGTCATGCGGTAGAGGAAGTAGGACTGGTCCTTGGCCCGGTCGACGCCGCGTGCCAGCCGGTGTCGCCCGTCCGCCCCCTCGACGATCCGCGCGTAGTGCCCGGTGGCGAGGAACTCGGCGTCCTGGAGCGCGACCCGGCGCATCAGCTCGGAGAACTTCATGCGGTCGTTGCAGACGATGCACGGGTTGGGCGTGCGCCCCGCGGCGTACTCGTCGCAGTACCGCTCGATGACCTCGCGCTCGAACTCCTCGGTGAACTCCAGCGTGTAGTGCGGCACGCCGAGCGCGTCGCACACCCGCTTGGCCGCGCGCACGCCGTCGAGCGAGCAGCAGCTGCCCGTCTCGTCCTCGGTCGAAAGCAGACGCATCGTCACCCCGGTGACGTCATGGCCCTGCTGCAGGAGCAGGGCGGCGGCGACCGACGAGTCGACACCCCCGCTCATCGCGACGAAGACGCGCGCCATCTACTCACACGCCCTTCGCAGCACTACTCGTGCAGATGGCAGGTCTCGGCCGCGACGGCCTGCTCCGCCTCTTCGGCATGCGGATCGAAGTTCGGGTCCTCGGAGAGGATCTCACCGGCGATCGGCGCGCGGCCGTGCTTCTTCAGGTAGTCGTCCACGGCGACCTTCAGGCCGTCGGTGGCGAGGACCGAGCAGTGCATCTTGGCGGCCGGCAGTCCGCCGAGTTCGTCGGCCACCTGCCTCTTGGTGATGGCCACAGCCTCCTCGAGGGTCATGCCCTTCGCCATCTCGGTGACGATCGAGGAGGTGGCGATCGCGGCGCCGCAGCCGAGCGTCTGGAACTTCAGGTCGGTGATGCGGTCGTTGTCGACCTTGATCGTGATCTTCATCACGTCGCCACAAACGGGGTTGCCGACCTCGCCGACGCCGTCAGCGTCATCGATGACACCGACGTTGCGGGGGTTGTTGAAGTGGTCCATGACCTTCTCGGTGTAGAGCACGGGGTGGTCTCCTTCTCGGATCGCAGTGCGGGGCTTGGGGGCGTGCGGTTCGGCCGGTCCTAGACCGACGCGCCGAACATCTTGGCGTAGACGGGGGACATGGCGCGCAGGTTCGCGATGATGGGCGGCAGCACTTCGAGGAAGTAGTCGACGTCGGCGTCGGTGGTGAAGCGACCGACCGTCACGCGCAGCGATCCGTGGGCGATCTCGGGCTTGAGGCCGATGGAGAGCAGGACGTGGCTCGGTTCGAGGGAGCCCGACGAGCAGGCAGAGCCGGTCGAGACCGCGATGCCCTTGTTGTCGAGCTTGAGCAGCATCGCCTCCCCTTCGACCCCGTTGATCGACAGGTTCGCCGTGCCGGGAAGGCGCGGGACGTCGCGCGCGCCGTTGAGGGCCGTGTGCGGCATCTTCAGGACGCCGTCGATGACGCGGTCGCGCAGCGCGGTCAGGCGCGGATCCTCCGTGCCGCGTTCCGCCAGCATGATCTCCAGGGCCTTGGCGAAGGCAGTGATACCGCCGATGTTCTGAGTGCCCGAACGCTTCTTGGACTCCTGGCCGCCGCCGATCATGTAGACCTCGAACGGCGTGCCACGCTTGAGGTAGAGGGCGCCGACGCCCTTCGGGCCGTAGATCTTGTGCGCGGAGAACGAGGCCGCGTCCACGCCGAGGTCGACGGCGTTCCAGTCGACCTTGCCGAGCGCCTGGATGGCGTCGGTGTGGAAGTAGGCGTCGTGCTCGTGGGTGGCCGCCGCGAGCTCCTTGATCGGCTGGACCGTGCCCAGCTCGTTGTTCGCGTGCATCACGCTGACGAGCACCGTGGTGTCGCGCAGGACGGCGCGCAGGTCCTCCGCATAGACGATGCCGTCCTCACGCGGACGCAGCTCGGTGACCTCGAAGCCTTCCTTGGCCAGGCGGTGGGCCGGCTCCAGGATGGCGTGGTGTTCGAACGAGGAGATGACGACGTGGTTCCCCTTGCCGCGCGCCTTGGCGGCGCGGGCGATGCCCAGCACCGCGGCGTTGTCGCCCTCGGTCCCGGCTCCCGTGAAGATGACCTCGGACGGGTTCGCCGCGCCGATGTTGGCGGCGAACGACTCACGAGCGGCCTCGAGGGCGCGATAGGCGTCGCGGCCCAGCGCGTAGAGGCTGTTCGGGTTGCCGTAGCGCTCGGTCATGAAGGGCACCATCACTGCCACGACGCGCTCGTCCACCGGGGTGGTGGCGGCGTAGTCGAGGTAGATGGACTTCGGGGTGGTGTCGCTCATGGGTCAGACTTCCTCTCGAGTGGTACCGGTCACCGCACTGTCGAAAGCGGCCTGTCGTGAGCACAGATCGCCCACGCTGGTCGTCGTGAACACGTCGCGCAACGCCTCGGTCGCACGCGACCACACGCTCGCCGCAGCGCAGGCGCCGCTCCGTCCGCAGAGCTGGCCACCGTCGCAGCTCGTCGGGGCCAGCGGTCCCTCGAGCGCCTCGACGACCTCGAGGACCGATATCTCCGAGGGGTCCCGCGTGAGCGTGAATCCGCCGCGCGCCCCGCGTGATGCGCTGACCAGCCCGGCCTTGCGCATGGCGGCCAGCAACTGCTCGAGGAACTTCGGCGGGATGCACTGGCGCTGCGCGACCTCTCGCGCGCTGACCGGGCCTTCGCCGAATCGGACGCCGAGATCGATGAGCGCCAGCAGCCCGTATTCGCTCCGCGCAGTCAATCGCATCTCGTCGGCCTCCTCTCGGTCTGCAATCTCTACTGGGTCGGTATGATATGACTTCGCAGGTACGGGCGCAAGGCGCCCGTCGCACCGGAGCTCGACCCGTCTTCACGCTGCCCGTCGCAGGATCGCGACCGTTCGCTCCCCCATCGGGCCCGCTGCGACCCCGCTTGGATCCGCTCGGCGCGTCGCACGCACGGGCCGTTGCGCGCTGTGGGGCCCCCGTGATAGATTCTCTTCCCACGTCTACGGGGGGAGGACCTTCGTTGACGCAGATGGACAGGATCCGCGGTCGACAGTCACAGGGTGACGAGGACCCACCGGATTCGCTCCAGGGAACGCAGGAAGCCCCGATGCGCTGGTGCGCACCGGGGCTTCTGCTGTTTGCGGGAGATGTCGAGGGCGGTCTACAGGCCCTTGAGCAGGTTCGCCATCTCGATGGCGCCCACGGCCACGTCCCAGCCCTTGTTGCCGTGCTTCGTGCCGCTTCGCTCGACGGCCTGCTCGATCGAGTCGGCCGTGACCACGCCGAACATCACGGGCACCCCGGTCTTCAGCGACGCGTGCGCGACGCCCTTGGAGACCTCGGAGGCCACGTACTCGAAGTGCGGGGTCGCTCCGCGGATGATCACGCCGAGCGCGATGACGGCGTCGTACTTCTTCGATGCGGCCATCTTCATGGCCACGAGCGGGATCTCGAACGCGCCGGGCACCCAGGCCACGTCGACGCTCTCCTCCGGGATGCCGTGGCGCCCCAGAGCGTCGAGCGCGCCGCCGAGCAGGCGCGACGACAGCAACTCGTTGAAGCGGCTGACGACGATGCCGATCTGCAGCCCCGAACCGATCAGGTCACCTTCGAAGACGCTCATCTAGTCCTCCTTCTCCATGCCCGCACGAGCCGCGTCACCCAGGTCGAGGCGGTGGCTCATCTTGTCCTTCTTGGTGCGCAGGTACGCGATGTTGTCGGGGCCTGCGCAGATCTCGAGCGGCACCTGCTCGGTGATCTTCAGGCCGTAGCCCTCGATGCCGCTGATCTTCTTGGGGTTGTTCGTCATCAGGCGCATGGTCGTGATGCCGAGGTCGACCAGGATCTGAGCGCCGATGCCGTAGTCGCGGAGGTCGGCCGGGAAGCCCAGTGCCTCGTTGGCCTCGACGGTGTCGGCGCCGGCCTCCTGCAGCTCGTAGGCGCGCAGCTTGTTGGCGAGCCCGATCCCACGGCCCTCGTGCCCGACCATGTACAGGACCACGCCGGTGCCCTCGGCCTGGACGCGGCGCATCGCCTCCTCGAGTTGGGCGCCGCAGTCGCACCGCAGCGAGTGGAAGACGTCGCCGGTGAGGCACTCGGAGTGCACGCGCACCAGGACGTTCTCGGAGTGGGCGACGTCGCCGACCACCAGCGCCAGGTGCGTCGTGCCGTCGAGCCGGCTTTCGTAGCCGTAGCCGGTGAACTCGCCGGTGCGCGTCGGGAGCTTCACGGTGGCGATGCGGTCGACCAGGACCTCGGTGCGGCGCCGGTACCGGATGAGGTCGGCCACCGTGACCATCTTCAACCCGAAGCGCTTCGCGACCTCCTCGAGCTGGGGCCGGCGCGCCATGGTGCCGTCCTCGTTGAGGATCTCGCAGATGACGCCTGCCGGAGCCAGGCCCGCCATGCGGGCGAGGTCGGTGGCGGCCTCCGTGTGCCCGGCGCGCTCCAGGACGCCGCCGGGGCGGGCCTTCAGCGGGAAGACGTGCCCCGGCATGGAGAGGTCTTCCGGACGCGTGGCCGGGTCGACCAGGGCGTGGACCGTGACGGCGCGGTCCTTGGCGGAGATGCCGGTGGTGATGCGGCCCTTGGCGCCCACCGACACGTGGAACGCCGTTCCCTGCTCGGACGTGTTGGTCTGGGCCATGGGCGGAAGCTTGAGCGCGTCGACCCGGTCGGCCGACAGCGGCACGCAGACCAGCCCGCGGCCGTTGGTGACCATGAAGTTGATGTCGTCGGGCGTGACCTTCTCGCCCGCCATGACGAAGTCGCCCTCGTTCTCGCGGTCCNNCTCGTCGTCGACGACGATGAGCATCCGTCCGGCGCGGATCTCCTCGATCGCCTCGTCTATCGTTGCGAATATCGGATCCACAGGTGTCATCGACCCTCTCCGAGGTCCTTGAGCAGGTCGCCCAGGCTGCGCTTGACCGGGCTCCCGTCCTTCAGTTCCGGCACGCCCATGTACTGGCGGACGTAGCGCTGGACGTACTTGGCGAACATGTCGACCTCGAGGTTCACGTGCGCGCCGTTCGGCTTGTCGCCGAGCGTGGTCGACTGCTCGGTGAGGGGCAGGACCGAGACGCCGAAGCCGTCCTCGAACAGGCGCGCGACCGTCAGCGAGATGCCGTCCACGGCCACGGAGCCCTTCTCGATGAGGAACTCGCGCACCTCGATCGGGGCAGCGAAGCGGTAGAGCGTCGAGTTGCCGGCCGGCTGCCGCATCGTGATCGTGCCGACGGCGTCGACGTGGCCGCTCACGATATGGCCGCCGAGACGGTCCGACAGGCGCAGCGCGCGCTCCAGGTTGACGCTCCCGCCCTGGCGAAGCTCGGAGAGCGTGGAGCGGCGGACGGTCTCGTCGCTGACGTCGACCACGAACGAGCCCCGCAGGAACTTGACGATGGTGAGGCACACACCGTCGACGGCGACGGAGTCGCCGATGGTCATGTCACGCCCGAA
>PKWR01000211.1 GCA_003133285.1 Coriobacteriia bacterium | reverse complement strand
TCGATCGTCGGCGCGGTGCGCCTGGGACGCCGCATCTACGACAACCTGCGCAAGGCGATGGCCTACATCCTGGCGGTCCACGTTCCGATCGCCGGCATGTCGTTGCTGCCGGTGCTCGTGCCGAGGCTCTTCGGCCACCCCAGCACCCTCGTGCTCATGCCGGTGCACATAGCGTTCCTCGAGCTCATCATCGACCCGGCGTGTTCGATCGTGTTCGAGGCGGAGCACGAGGAGATCGGCATCATGGACCGGCCGCCACGCGGCGCGGATGAGCCGATGTTCGGCCGCCGCATGATCGGCGTGAGCGTCATGCAGGGCCTGGTGGTGTTCGCAGCGGTGCTGGCGGTCTACCTGTGGGGGAGCTGGGCGGACCTCGGCGAGCCGACGATCCGCACGCTCTCGTTCACGACGCTGGTCATCGGCAACCTGGGGCTGATCTTCGTGAACCGCTCGTGGACGCACACCGTCCTTGGCGGGCTGCGCATCCGCAACACGGCGCTGTGGTGGGTCACGGGCGGGACCGTCGCGGTCCTGGCCTCGCTGCTGGTGTTCCCCGCGACGCACGGCCTGTTCCGGTTCGCCCCGGCCGATCCGGTGCAGTTGGCCCTGGCCGTGGGTGCCGGCATGCTCTCCGTCGCGTGGTTCGAGGTCTACAAGGTGGTCGCCCTCTCGCGTCGGAGGCGCGTGGCCTAGTCGCCGCCTCGGCGTAGACATCCGGTAGGCGCCGGGTAGGACCGCGGTCGGCGCCCTGGGCGACGATCGTGCGGGGTCGCGCGCCGCCGCGTCCCGCGCGGACCGTACCGCTACACCGCCCACCCCTCGGACGGCACGTCGAACCATCGGGGGTGGGAGAGCATGAAGAGGATCGTCCTGTTCGTCATCGGGTGCTACGCGGTGCTCACACTGGGAGCCGCGGGCGCCTACTTCACGAGCCAGAGCCAGAACCCGGAGAACATCATCCGCGCGGGCACCGTCGCCATCTCGACGGAACCGACGTCGTCGGCGCTGAGCATCGACACGCTGGCGCCGGGCGCGACGATCACGCAGTCCGTGACGGTGGTCAACAGCGGCAACTTGCCCGTCAGCGTGGTCGTGTCCGCCGCGAAGAAGGCAGGTATCACGGCGTTCTATGAGGCGCTCACGTGCCGGGTCGAGGCGGACGGCACCTCGCTGTACGAGGGGCCGCTGTCGGGTCTGCGCACGACGCCGCTGAGGATGGGTCCCGGCAGTCGCACGCCGCTGCAGTTCTCGGTCGGGCTGCCGGCCGCGGCGGGCAACGAGTTGCTCGGCGGCTATGCCAAGCTCACGCTGTACGTCGACGCCGAGCAGGTGAACTAGCGTGGGCGTCCGCACGGTCGCGGTCAGGGTGGCGATCGTCACTCTCGCGGCGGCGGCGGCCGTGTGGACGGCCTGCGGCTACGGCGCCGTCTACGTGGGCGGCGGCTCGATGGCTCCCGCGCTCGCCAAGGGCGACTTCGTGGTGGTGAGGCGCGGTGTGTGCGGGGTGCGCGAAGGCGACGTCGTGCTCGTCGCCAAAGAGGGGTGGCCGTCCGGCGTGCTCCACCGCGTGGTGGCCGTCAACACCGACGACACGCTGGTCCTGCAGGGGGACGCCAACCCGACGGCCGACCGGGACCCGGCTCGTCCGGAGTCGGTGGTGGGTGTCGTCTCGTGCGTGGTGCCCACCGGGCGGGTGCTCGCCGCCGTGGAGGGCGCGAGGCGCTGATGGTACAATCTCGGCTCACACGACCAATAGTGAGGCGATGACGGAGAGGCGCCGAAGCGCGCACGACGCGGTGCTCAGAGAGGGACCCGAACGGCTGCGAGGGTCCCGCACAGCGAGCGCTCGAGGCGGTTCACTCCATCAGCCGTACTCCTGAACGTGGCCGGACAGGCCGCAACTAGGGAGACCGGATCCCCCGTTACCGGGACCCCGCACCTGAAAGGGTGCGGATGCGAGTCGCTTGTGCGGCGCGCGTGAGGTGGGTCTTGAGCTGTGCGCTCGTTCGAGGCCAACCGGGGTGGTACCGCGGAAGTCGACTTCCGTCCCCGGGCATGGGACATGCCTGGGGCGAGACGTCGGCTTCTTTCTCGTTTCGAGGACCGAGTGAGGGTATCGAAAGGACCGCACGTGGCACTCATCGACGAACTGCAGGAACTGCGCACGACCGGGCTCGAGTCGATTGCGGCCTCCGACGACCTCGCCGGTCTCGAGGCCGTTCGCGTGGCGCTGCTGGGTAAGAAGGGCTCCCTGACGGGCGTCCTGCGCGGCCTCGGCGCGTTGGCTGCAGACGAACGGCCGGCGGCTGGCAAAGTGAGCAACGAGGTCCGGCAGGCGCTCGAAGAGGCACTGGCCGACCGGGAGGCCGTCTTTTCGGCCTCGGCGCTCGAGCGTCGACTCACGGCCGAGGCGGTCGACGTGACCTTGCCGGGCAGGCGCCGCGCTCCGGGCAGACAGCACCTGATCGAGAAGGTCACCCGCGAGATATCCGACATCTTCATCGGGTTGGGCTACCGCATCGCGGAGGGCCCCGAGGTGGAGCTTGACTACTACAACTTCACGGCGCTCAACACGCCACCCGACCATCCAGCGCGCAACGCCTCCGACACGTTCTACGTCGAGGACCTCTCCGGAGATGCCGCCACCGTGGCGGGGGAGTCCGACGTCCTGCTCAGGACGCAGACGTCACCCGTGCAGGTCCGCGTGATGGAGAACAGCACACCGCCCATCTACATCCTGGCACCCGGCAAGGTCTACCGCCGCGATGTGGCCGACCCTTCGCACCTGCCGCAGTTCACGCAGATCGAGGGCCTCGTAGTGGATGAGGGGATCACCTTCGGGGACCTCAAGGGCACGCTCGAGCACTTCGCGCACGAGATGTTCGGTCCCGACCGCGCCGTCCGACTCCGCCCTCACTTCTTCCCGTTCACCGAGCCATCGGCCGAGGTCGACGTGAGCTGCCACCTCTGCAACGGTGCGGGTTGCCGGATGTGCAAGGGGTCCGGGTGGCTCGAGGTGCTCGGGTGCGGCATGGTCGACCCGAATGTGTTCGGATACGTGGGCATCGATCCGGAGCGGTACTCGGGATTCGCGTTCGGCATGGGAGCCGAGCGCATCGCCGCCCTCAAGTACGGAGTGCCCGACCTGCGTCACTTCATCGAGAGTGACATGCGCTTCCTGCGCCAGTTCTGACGCGACGACCCTACGGGGCCGCCGGCGTCACGCCGTCGTGCTCCTTTTCCGAAAGGACGAGCATACATGCGGGTCTCAATGAAGTGGTTGCGTGAACTGGTCGACGTCGAGCTTCCTCTCGAGGCGCTCGTCGACCTGCTCGACATGACCGGGACCAAGGTGGAGGCGGTACACGCCATCGGCGCGACGCTCGAGGGCGTCGTCGTCGGACTCATCCTCACCAAGAAGCGCCATCCCGACGCCGAGACGCTGTGGGTGACGACCGTGGACGTTGGCGGCGAACGGCCGTTGACCATCGTCTGCGGCGGCCAGAACTTCGAGGCGGGCGATCGCGTCCCGGTGGCCGTCGTCGGCACCACGCTGCCCAACGGTGTCACGATCAAGAAGGCCAAGCTTCGCGGCATCGTGAGTGAGGGCATGAACTGCTCCGCGACCGAGCTGGGGATCGGGTCCGACGCTTCGGGTCTGTTCATCCTCCCGGCCGACGCCCCGGTGGGCGTGCCGTTCGCGCAGTACCACGGGATGGCCGACACCGTCCTCGAGCTCGAGGTCACGCCGAACCGCCCGGACTGTCTGTCGATGATCGGGGTGGCGCGCGAGGTCGGAGCGGTGACGGGCCGGATCGCGCGCGTGCCCTCGACCTCCCTCACCGAATCGGGCGAGGCGGTCGAGGCGTCCGTCTCGGTCGCGATCGAAGACCCCTCGCTGTGCTCGCGCTACACCGCGCGTCTGGTGCGTGGTGTGAAGGTCGGACCGTCTCCGGCTTGGCTCGCGGAACGGGTCGCCGCGACAGGCACCCGTCCGATCAACAACGTCGTCGACGTGACCAACCTCGTCATGTTCGAGCTCGGGCAGCCGCTGCATGCCTTCGATGCGGCGACGCTCGGATTGCAGAGCGGCAAGCGCGCCATCTCCGTCCGCCTCGCCCTTCCCGGCGAGACCCTGACGACGCTCGACGGCCAGGAGCGCGCGCTCGCCGCCGACACGCTCGTCATCTCGGACCAGAGCGGCGCCGTCGCGCTCGCCGGCGTCATGGGCGGCGCGGCGACCGAGGTGACCGGCTCCACCGTCGACGTCCTGCTGGAGTCCGCGTGCTTCGACCCCGCGTCGACCGGGCGGACGAGCCGGCGCCTCGCTCTCATCTCGGAGGCCTCGATGCGTTTCGAGCGCGGGGTCGACGCGAACGGATGCGTCGACGTACTCGATCGGGCTGCGTCCCTTCTGGTCGAGGTCGCCGGAGGGACGGTCGCTCCGGGCGTCATCGACGAGTACCCGCGTCCCGCCGTTCCCGCGGTCGTGCCGTTGCGGATCTCGCGGCTGAACGCGCTGCTCGGCACCGAGCTGGACCGCGCACGCGTCGCAGGGATCCTCGAGCGCCTGGGGCTCCAGGTGGACGGACCCGCCGATGAGCTGACGGTGACCGTGCCCACCTTTCGTCCGGACCTCGGGCGCGAGGTCGACCTGATCGAAGAGGTCGTGCGCGTGCACGGTATGGGGCTGGTCCCCTCAACGCTGCCCGCCGGCCGCGGCCGCGTCGGCGGCCTGACCGAAGACCAGGAGCGACGCGAGCGGGCGGGTGCCGCGCTGCGGGGGGCGGGCTTGAACGAGGCCATCACCTGGTCCTTCGCCGACCCGACGGATGCCGAGCGCATCGGCTGGGTCTTCGGGCCCGACGAAAGGCCCGTCCGCCTGCTCAACCCCATGAGCGGCGACCAGTCGCTGCTCCGCTTCTCCACCCTTCCGGGCCTGATTCGCGCCGTCGCCGACAATCGCCGCAAGGGCGTCGCAGATGTGCACCTGTACGAGATGGGGTCCGTGTGGTGGACGGCCCCGGGCCGCAAGCAGCCGAAGGAGCGCGCGGTCGTCGCGGGCGTGCTCGCCGGTTCGTGGAACCGCACGGGATGGAACGATCCCGGCGTCGCTCTCGATCTGTCCGACATGAAGGGCGTCGTGGAGTCGCTGGTCGAGGAACTGGGCATCGCACGGTTCCGGTTGCGCGCCGCCGACCTTCCGCACCTGCAGCCCGGCCGCAGCGCGGAAGTGCTGATCGGCGGGGACGTCGTGGGCTGGCTCGGTGAGGTCCACCCCTCGGTCCTGGCGTCGTACGGGTGCGCCGGCGGTCCGGTCGCGGCCTTCGAACTCCAGCTGAAGCCGCTCCTGAAGGCGGCCCGTGACGTGCGCCCCTTCACCGACCTGCCGCGCTTCCCGGGTGTCAAGATGGACCTGGCGATCGTCGTTCCCGACGGGGTCCCGGCCGAGCGCGTGGAGCAGGCCGTGCGATCAGCCGGCGGCAAGCTGCTCGACGAGGTCCGGTTGTTCGACGCATATCGCGGGGAGGGTGTCGCTCCCGGCCACACCTCGCTGGCCTTCGCGCTCGTCTACCGGCATCCGGACCACACGCTCACCGATGAAGAGGTCACCGCGCTGCACGAGAAGGTCGTGCGCAAGGCCACGTCGGCGGTAGGAGGACAGCTGAGAGGCTGAATCCGCCCTTTCGAGCCGATGAGTGGCTGAAGCATAGTGAGATACCACTATGCAGGAATAATGCATAAGTATTGACCCGTATACCATCAGTGGTGTAGGGTACGAACACGGCAGGATCATCGACGGCCCGCGAACGCTGAGCGGGCCGTCGGCGCACTGGGGAGGTCTCGGGATGTTGAGAGCAGCGGTCATCGGAGCGGCGGGCTACACGGGGATCGAGACCGTGCGCCTGCTGCTGAGCCATCCCGGCCTCGAGGTCACGCTGGTCACGTCGGCCGCCGAGGCGGGTCGCCCGGTCGGCGACGTCTATCCCGGGCTCACAGGCTGCGGCCTCGTCTTCGAGGACCCGGACGCCTGCGACATCGCCGGCAACGCCGACGTCGCGTTCTTGGCGGTGCCCCATACGGCAGCCCTCGCTCTTGCGCCGGGGCTGCTCGACGCCGGGCTCACCGTCATCGACCTTTCGGCCGACTTCCGCCTGAAGGACGCCGCCGTGTACGAGGCCTGGTACGGCACGCCGCATACGGCGCCCGGGCTTCTGGGTTCGGCCGTCTACGGCCTGCCGGAGCTCACGCGGGCATCGCTGCCCGGCGCACGGCTGGTCGCCTGCGCCGGATGCTATCCGACGGCTTCCTCGCTCGCGGCGGCGCCCGCGATCGAGGCGGGCCTCGTCGACTCCCGGAGGATCGTCATCGATGCGAAGTCGGGGGTCTCCGGCGCCGGCAGGGCGCTCAGCCCGACGACCCACTTCGGCGCAGCCAACGAGTCGGTCCGCCCGTACAGCGTGGGCTCTCATCGGCACACCCCCGAGATCGCTCAGACGCTCTCCGCGGTCGCGGGTTCTCCCGTCGGCGTGTGCTTCGCACCGCACCTCGTGCCGATGACGCGCGGACTGCTGGCGACCGTGTACATGGACGCCGTCGACGGACTGACCGTCGAGGACGCCGTCGACGCCTACCGGGCCCGCTACGCCGACGAGCCGTTCGTCACCGTCCACGGGGCCGGCAGGATGCCGTCCACGCACGAGGTCACGGGAACCAACCGGGCCCACATCGGCATCGCGCTCGACGCCGGGTCCCGGACGCTCGTCGTCGCGTGCGCGATCGACAACCTCGTCAAGGGCTCGGGCGGTCAGGCGATCCAGTGCGCGAACATCGCGCTCGGACTCGACGAGATCGACGGCCTGGCCGGCTTCGGCCCGGTCGTCTAGGAGGAGATCCGATCATGGACACCGTGTCCGAAGCGTTCCATCCGACACCGGTCGCGGGCGGCGTGACCGCGCCGAAGGGCTTCGTCGCCGCCGCGGTCTCCGCGGGGCTGAAGCGGTCGGACCGTCCGGATGTGGCGGTGCTCGCGGCGTCGCGGCCCGTCCCGGCCGCCGCGGTCTTCACGACGAACCTCGTCGCAGCGGCTCCTGTCGTCGTCTCGCGCCCGCACGCGGCGCTCGGGCGGATCCGTGCCGTCGTCACCAACTCCGGGAATGCGAACGCGTGCACGGGAGAGCGGGGCCTCGCCGATGCACGCGCGATGGTGGACGCCACCGCTTCGGCGCTCGGATGCGCTCCCGAGGAGGTCATCGTCGCCTCGACCGGGGTGATAGGCGTGCCGTTGCCCGTCGAACTGGTGCTGCCGGCGATCGCGAGGGCGGTCGACGCCCTCGACGAGGCATCGGGCGACATCGCCGCCAACGCCATCATGACCACCGACACCTNNACACCTTCCCGAAGCAGACCGCCGTGTCGGTCACGGTCGACGGCCGCGTCTTCACGGTGGGGGGCATGGCCAAGGGCTCCGGGATGATCAAGCCGAACATGGCCACGATGCTCGCGTACATCACGACGGATGCGCCGCTCACGTCCGAAGCCTGCGACGCGGCCCTGCGCGCCGCCGTCGGGCGCACATTCAACCGCATCACGGTGGACTCGGACACTTCCACGAACGACATGTGCGTGCTGATGGCGTCCGGCGGCGCGGGCGGAGAAGCCATCGCCCCTGCGGACGCCGCCTTCGGGCCCGTCGCGCAGGCGGTCCACCTCGTGTGCGGAGAGCTCGCCCGGATGATCGTGCGCGACGGCGAGGGTGCCACCAAGTTCGTCGAGGTGACGGTCCGTGGCGCCGCGAGCGAGCACGACGCGGAGCTCGCGGCCTTCGCGATCGCCGACTCTCCGCTGTGCAAGACGGCCATCTTCGGTGGCGACGCTAACTGGGGCCGGGTCGCGATGGCGATCGGCAAGTCGGGCGCGTGTGTCGACCCGGGCGCGTTCGACGTCGTGTTCGCGGGCATCCCGACCTGCGCGGGAGGGGCCGCGTTGCCGTTCGACGAGGACGCAGCCGCCGCGGCGCTGGCACGGCACGAGGTCGACATCGTCGTCGACCTGCACGTCGGGCCGGACAGCGCGACCGTGTGGACCTGCGACCTGAGCTACGAGTACGTGCGCATCAACGGCGACTATCGCAGCTGACGAGCGCTCTCGCGAGCGCACGCGGACTGATGAGGAGATGAACGGACGTGAAGGACCTACTGGCGAAGGCCGGGACGCTGACCGAGGCGCTGCCGTGGATCAAGGCGGCCTGGGGCTCGACCGTCGTGGTCAAGTACGGCGGCGCGACGATGACCGACCCTGTGCTGCGCGAGATGGTCGCCTCGGACCTGGTGCTGATGAAGCTGGTCGGCATCAACCCGGTGATCGTGCACGGTGGCGGTCCTGAGATCACCTCCTACATGGAGCGCCTCGACATGCCCGTGGAGTTCTTCGACGGCATGAGGGTCACCGACGACGCGGCCATGGAAGTGGTCAAGATGGTGCTCGTCGGCAAGGTGAACAAGGAGCTCGTCTCCGCGATCAACAGGCACGGGCGGCTCGCTGTCGGGATCTCGGGCGACGACGCGAACCTCATCAAGGCGCGGCCCATCTCGGCGCGGCTCGGACGGGTGGGCGAGGTCGAGACGATCGACACGACCGTCGTGACCAACCTCATCGAGGACGGGTTCATCCCCGTCATCGCGACCGTCGGCTACGGCGACGACGGCGGCTCGTACAACATCAACGCCGACCTGGTGGCTGGCAGAGTTGCGGCGGCTCTTAATGCTGAAAAGCTGATCCTGCTGACCGATATCAACGGCGTGAAGGACAAAAGCGGCACTCTGCTTGAGAGTATATCGGTAGCAGATCTGCACCGCCTGATTGAGGAAGACGCCATTACGGGCGGGATGATTCCCAAGGTGATCTGTTGTGCTGATGCACTCAAGGAAGGGGTCAAAAAAGCACATATAATCGATGGTCGCATGGAGCACGCCGTACTGCTGGAGATATTTACTGATGTCGGTATAGGGACGGAGATTACGAAGTGAAACTTGTTTCACGATAGGAATATAAATGAACTCACAACAATGGATTGAAAAATCAGATAAATACATCATGAAAACCTATGGCCGCTATCCGATCGTCCCTGTCAGGGGAGAGGGGTGCCGGTTGTGGGATGCAGACGGTAAGGAATATCTGGATTTTCTGGGCGGAGTCGCGGTCAACAACCTGGGGCATTGCCACCCGAAAGTTGTCGCTGCTCTCCAGAAGCAGGCCGCCGAACTGATCCACTGCTCCAATTACTACCAGATTCCTCAGCAGATCGAACTGGCTGAACTGCTCTGCAATCACTCATTTGCCGATAAAGCCTTCTTCTGTAACAGCGGCGCCGAAGCTAACGAGGCGGCGATCAAACTGGCGCGAAAATACAGCCGCGACACCTACGGCCCGGAACGCTACGAGATCATTACCGCCGCCGATTCTTTTCATGGCCGCACCATGGCCACGGTCTCGGCTACAGGACAGGAGAAGGTGCAGCGCTTCTTCGATCCACTCCTGCACGGCTTCAAACATGTCCCTTTCAATGATGTCGCTGCGCTGGAAGCGGCGGTGACGCCCGCTACCTGCGCCGTCATGCTGGAGCCGATCCAGGGTGAAGGCGGGGTCAACATGCCGTCACCCGGCTATTTTCAGAAGGTCCGGGAGATCTGCGACCGCCACGGGCTGTTGCTGATCTTCGATGAAGTTCAGGTGGGAATGGGGCGTACCGGCACTCTCTTCGCGTATGAACACTTCGGCGTGACCCCCGATATCATGACCCTGGCAAAGGCGTTGGCCGGCGGGGCACCTATCGGCACCATGCTGGCCAAGGATGAATTTGCCGCGGCCTTTGTTCCCGGCACTCACGGCTCAACCTTCGGCGGCAATCCGCTGGTTTGCGCAGCAGCGATAGCTACGATCAGGACAATTTTTGAGGATGGCCTGCTCAACCGCTGTGAGGAGATCGGCGAGTATCTTGTAGGTGAACTGGAAGCGCTCCAGCACAAATATCATTTCGTAAAAGAGGTGCGCGGCATCGGCCTGATGATCGGGATGGCGCTGAATATTCCGGCGGGTGAAATTGTTAAAAAGGGACACGAGCGCGGGGTGCTTCTCAACGTAACCCACGACACGGTGCTCCGTTTTGTGCCGCCGCTTGTGGTGACCAGGCAGGAGATCGATACAATGATTGCAATCCTCGACGGCATTTTTGCCGAGGTTGAGTAACTTAGTAACTTAGTGAACGCACTTATCCAGTTTTTGGGCAGGCATAGGAGAGATAGATGACGCGACATTTTCTGGCGCTGCACGATTACACCAAGGATGAGTTGGACGCTCTGCTGGCCTTGGCCGCCGACCTGAAGGCAAAGCAGAAGGGCGGTATTCCGCACAGAGCGCTGGACGGCAAGACCGTCGCCCTGATTTTCGAGAAGGCATCCACCCGCACCAGAGTTTCATTCGAGGTTGGTGTCTTTCAGTTGGGCGGTCACAGCCTGTTCATGCCATCGGCCAACTCCCAGATGGGGCGCGGTGAACCGATCAAGGATAGTGCCCGTGTCATGTCCCGTTATTGCGACGGGGTAATGATCCGGACATTCGGCCAGGAGATTGTGGACGAGTTTGCGAAATACTCGGATGTGCCGGTCATCAACGGACTGACCGACCTCTTTCACCCCTGTCAGATCATGGCCGATCTGCAGACGGTCATTGAGCACAAGAAAAGCTACGAAGGGCTGACGTTTGCCTGGGTAGGTGACGGTAACAACATGGCCAACACCTGGATCGAGGCGGCCGCAATCTTCGGTTTTAAACTACGTCTGGCCTGTCCTGCGGGGTATGAACCGGACCGGAAGGCCATGGTGTGGGCTCAGGCAAAAGCTCCCGGCCTGATTTCGCTCACGACCGACCCGAAAGTGGCGGTGACTGGTGCGGATGTCATCAACACCGATGTCTGGGCCAGCATGGGACAGGAGTCCGAGCAGAAAGAGCGTGAAAAGGCTTTTGTCGGCTACTGTCTGAATGACGCGCTACTGGCGTTGGCAACGCCGGACTGCATCGTCTTGCACTGTCTTCCGGCCCATCGAGGCGAGGAAATTTCCGACTCGGTTATCGAAGGTAAAAATTCCGTTGTCTGGGACGAGGCGGAAAACCGGCTGCATATACAGAAAGCTATAATGGCAACCTTAATCAAATAATATCAGTTACCAAAGGAGACTAAGCAGATGGCAATAAACAAGAAGCAGGAAATTAAAAAGATTGTTTTGGCCTATTCCGGCGGCCTGGACACCTCCATTATCCTCAAATGGCTGAAAAACGAGTATGGCTGTAAGGTGGTCGCATTTTCAGCAGATCTGGGGCAGGGGGAGGAACTTGATCCGGTCCGTGAGAAGGCCCTGGCAACCGGCGCCGACAAGGTTTACATCGATGACCTGAAAGAGGAGTTCGTACGCGATTTTGTTTTCCCGATGTTTCGCGCTAACGCCATCTACGAGGGGCATTACCTGCTCGGTACTTCTATTGCCCGCCCACTGATTGCCAAGCGCCAGATGGAAATTGCTGCCATGGAAGAGTGTGACGCTGTTTCCCACGGCGCCACCGGTAAGGGGAACGATCAGGTCCGTTTCGAGCTGGCCTACTATCACTTCGACCCGGCCATCAAGGTTATCGCTCCGTGGAGAGAGTGGGACCTGAACAGCCGCCAGGCACTGATAGAATATGCCAAGAAGAATGATATTCCAATCCCGACAATCGANNTGGGCCGAGGCTCCGGAAGAGATGTATGTCCTGACAAAATCACCGGAAAATGCTCCGGACAAGCCGCAGTACGTGGAAATCGAGTTCAAAAACGGCAATGCAGTCGCCGTTGACGGGGAAAAGATGACTCCGGCCCAGCTTCTGGCGCACCTCAACTATATTGGCGGCCAGCACGGTGTCGGCAGAGTTGATCTACTGGAAAACCGCTCGGTAGGTATGAAGTCACGCGGTGTCTATGAGACCCCCGGCGGTTCGATTCTGCGCGAAGCCCATTCGGCCGTAGAGCAGATCACCATGGATCGCGAAGTTATGCGTATTCGCGACGGGCTGATTCCGGAATATGCCAAACAGATCTACGCCGGTTACTGGTTCTCTCCCGAGCGTCTGATGCTGCAGACCCTGATCGACGA
>PKWR01000052.1 GCA_003133285.1 Coriobacteriia bacterium | reverse complement strand
GCGGCGTCGATTCGTCGGTGGCCGCCGCGCTGGTCCACCGCGCGATCGGCGACCAGCTCACGTGCGTGTTCGTCGATCACGGCCTGCTGCGTCTCGACGAGGGGGCGGACGTGGTGCGGGTGTTCCGCGACCAGTTCCACGTGGACCTCATCCACGTCAACGCCGAGGACCGCTTCCTCGGGTTGCTGGACGGTGTCGTCGACCCGGAGGCGAAGCGCCACATCATCGGCGAGGAGTTCTGGAAGGTCTTCTTCGAGGAGGCCACGAAGCTCGAGGGTGTGCGCTTCCTGGCGCAAGGCACCCTGTACCCGGACATCATCGAATCGGGCGGACGCTCGAGCAAGGCCACGGCGAAGATCAAGAGCCACCACAACCTGATCCCGTTCCCGAAGGGCGTCCACTTCGAGCTCGTCGAACCGCTCCGCAACCTGTTCAAGGACGAGGTGCGCGCCGTCGGCTCCGAGCTCGGCCTGCCCGACGAGATCGTGCATCGCCAGCCCTTCCCGGGCCCCGGGCTCGCCGTGCGCATCATCGGCGCAGTCTCGCGCGAGAAGCTCGACATCCTGCAGCGCGCCGACGCCATCGTGCGCGAGGAGATCGGCCGCTGGGACACCGACCGCCAGGTCTGGCAGTACTTCGCTGTGCTTCCCGACATCCGCAGCGTCGGCGTGATGGGGGACGAGCGCACGTACGCCCGGCCGATCATCATCCGCGCGGTCGCCTCGGCCGACGCGATGACGGCCGACTGGGCGCGCCTCCCGCACGAGCTGCTCGCGCTCATGAGCAACCGCATCATCAACGAGGTCGACGGCGTCAACCGCGTGGCGTACGACATCACCAGCAAGCCGCCCGGCACCATAGAATGGGAATAGACAACACAGCTTGATGAAGTACGGACGCCGGTGCTCATTCGAAGTACCGGCGTCCTTCGTAGCAGCGAAGGGATGCCACGCATGAGCGACGACGCCCGTACCCGCATAGACGCACTTCGCGCCGAGATCGACACGATCGACTGCCGGATCGTTGACCTTCTGAACGAGCGCGCGAAGCTCGCTCTCGACATCCGCGCTATCAAGCCCGAGGCGAACCTGGGCCTGTACGACCCGAAGCGCGAGGAGGAGATCTTCGCGAAGCTCACCGCGTGCAACTCGGGCCCGCTCTACGCCGACAACCTGCGGGAGATCTACGCTGCGGTCCTTCACGTGATGAAGGAGCTGTAGGCCATGACCGATGTGACGCCTCTCACGTCCCCCGTCACGCGCGGCGGTCCGGTCACGATGATCGCGGGGCCGTGCTCGGTCGAGAGCCGTGAGCAGATCATGGAGGTCGCCGCGACCTGCGCCGAGCTCGGGATCCGGGTCCTGCGCGGCGGCGCCTACAAGCCGCGCTCCAGCCCGTACTCGTTCCAAGGCCTCGAGGAGGAGGGCCTCGTCTACCTCAAGGAGGCGGGGGAGCGCTACGGGCTGCTCACCTGCACCGAGGTGGTCGACTCCGCCCACGCCGAGATCGTGGACTCCTATGTCGACATCCTGCAGGTCGGCACGCGCAACATGGCCAACTACTCCTTGCTGAAGAAGCTCGGGGCCGTGACCGAGGCGAGCGGCAAGCCCGTCTTGTTCAAGCGCGGGATGGCGGCCACGATCGACGAGTGGCTGGCGGCTGCCGAGTACATCACGATGCGCAATCCCAACGTCATCCTCTGCGAGCGAGGTATCCGCACGTTCGAGACATCGACGCGCTACACGCTGGACATCACTGCGGTCCCCGTCGTGCACAAGCTGTCGATGCTGCCGATCATCGTGGACGCGTCGCACCCCACGGGCCAGCGTGATCTCGTCGCTCCCGTCTGTCGTGCGGCCGTCGCCATCGGCGCCGACGGGCTTATGGTGGAGGTGCACCCGGATCCCCGGAAGGCCCTGTGCGACGGCCCTCAGTCGCTGGACCTTGCAGGACTACGGGCGCTCATGGCCGAACTTGACCCTGTGGCGCGCGCCGTCGGCAGGACGATCGCCTAGCGAGACTAGTCCCGAGAACCTGGGGCCCACGGTACGCAGCGGCCGACCGTTGGCACGCGTGCAAGGAGTGAGATGTACGACGTCAGACCCGAGCTGAGCCGACTGTGCCGCCACTGCGGCGCCGTCGATGCACCCAAGCTCGGGCAGTGCACCGTGTGCGGCCTGTCCGTGTGCGACCGGTGCGGCAACGTCCAGCACGTGCACGGCGAGCGCAGGGTCATCCATGACGCATGTCTGGCCGAGAGCGACCACGGCTTCACCATGATCAAGTTCGTGAAGTAGACCCCTTCGCCGCCCGCATGGCGCCCCCCAGTACGGTACAATAAACGTCTGATGAAAATCGACCTGAGCGTCCTGAATCCTGCCCAGCGCGACGCCGTGACCACGACCGAGGGACCGCTCCTCGTACTGGCCGGTGCCGGTTCGGGCAAGACACGCGTGCTGACCTACCGGGTGGCTCACCTGGTGGGCGATCTCGGCGTGTCCCCGACACGCATCCTCGCCATCACGTTCACCAACAAAGCGGCCGGCGAGATGCGCCATCGCCTTGCCGATATCGTCGGCCCCGCCTCCCGCTCCATGTGGGTGATGACGTTCCACGCGTTCTGCGTGCGGGTGTTGCGCCGCGAGGCGGAGCTGCTCGGCCACACGGCCTCCTTCACGATCTATGACGAGGACGATCGCAAGAAGATGCTGGCCTCGGTCATCGCCGGGCTGGACATCGACGCCAAGCGGTTCCCGGTCTCGACGTTCGTCGGCCGCATCTCCTCCGCGAAGAACGAGCTCATCGACGTCGAGACCTACGCCGAGACGGCGATCACGCCTCCTGAGAAGCTGACCGCGCGCGTCTATCCCGAGTACGAGCGGCGGCTCAAGCTGGCCAACGCCATGGACTTCGACGACCTGCTCATGAACACCGTGCGGTTGTTCGAGCAGCATCCCGAGGCGCTCGAGCGCTGGCGCGATCGCTTCTCCCACATCATGGTCGACGAGTACCAGGACACGAACCGCGCCCAGTACACGATCGTCAACGCGCTGGCGGCGCCCCATGGCAACCTCATGGTCGTCGGCGACGACGACCAGTCGATCTACTCCTGGCGCGGTGCGGACATCCGCAACATCCTGGACTTCGAGAAGGACTACCCCGACGCGACGGTCGTGCGCCTCGAGCAGAACTACCGCTCGACCCAGACCATCCTCGCCGCCGCCAACGCTGTGGTGAAGAACAACTCGGACCGCAAGCCCAAGACGCTGTGGACCGAGAACGCCGGCGGCGAGGCCATCACGCGCTATCTTGCCTCCGACGAACGGGACGAGGCGCGCTTCGTCATCGACGAGATCGAGCGGCTGCTGTCGGTCGAGCACCGCTCCTACACCGACTTCGCCGTGTTCTACCGCACCAACGCGCAGAGCCGCGTGCTGGAGGACCAGTTCCTGCGCACCGGCGTTCCGTACCAGCTGGTCGGCGGGACGCGCTTCTTCGAGCGCTCCGAGATCCGCGACGTGATGGCGTACCTGCGTGCGGTCTCGAACCCTGCCGACCCGGTCTCGCTGAAGCGGATCATCAACCAGCCCCGTCGCGGCATCGGGGACGCGACCGTCGCCGTGCTCGAGGAGTCCGCGCGCCGCGAGTCGATCACGCTGCAGGAAGCGGTCATGCGCGTCGCCGGCGAGGACTGGCTCGGCGCGGGCCCGCGGGCGAAGGTCTCCGGGTTCGCTGACACGATCCGTGCGATGCACGAGCTCACGGGCGATCTGCGCGAGCGGGTCGAGACGGTCGTCGCCCTCTCGGGTCTCGAGACCGCGCTCAAGGCGGACGGCAGCGAGGAAGCTCGCGCCCGGATCGAGAACATCCACGAGCTCTACGGTGTCGTCCAGGAGTTCGTGGACACGCACGAGGACGCGACGCTCGACGACATGCTCGAGTGGATCGCGCTCCGCACCGACCTCGACACCCTCGCCGAGGGCGAGCGGGCCGTCACGCTGATGACGCTGCACACCGCGAAGGGGCTCGAGTACCCCGTCGTGTTCATCGTCGGCATGGAGGAAGGCGTCCTCCCGCACTCGAACACCATGTTCGAGCCCGCCGGCCTTGAGGAAGAGCGCAGGCTCGCCTACGTCGGCATCACGCGGGCCCGCGAGCGCCTCTATCTGACCCACGCCTACCAGCGGATGCTCTACGGAGCGACGCAGCACAACCCGGTCTCGCAGTTCATCCGCGAGATCCCGGAAGAGCACATGCACGCCGAAGGCATCGGTTCGGCCGAGTACGAGCGCGCAGGCGCCGCACGCGGCGACCGCTACGGCCGTCCGGGATGGCGCGAGCCGCGCCGGAGCGCCGAGGGCGGCGGCCGGACCTACGGTTCCGGAGCCGCACCGCGTCGCGAGGCTGTACAGCCTCCTGCGTCGTCGTACACTGCAGGGGACACCGTCGAGCACAAGACGTTCGGTCTCGGCCACATCCTCGAGGTCAAGGGTGACAAGCTCGTGATCGCGTTCGCGGAGCCGACGGGGACCAAGACGCTGCTCGCGGGATTCGCGCCGCTGCGCAAGCTCGACGCCTGAGGGGCGGAGGTTGACTGCGATGGGCCCTGTCCTGGTCTTCGGTCACACGAACCCGGATAACGACTCGATCTGCTCCGCGGTCGCGTACGCGCATCTCAAGAACCTGACCGATCCCTCGAACGTCTACGTCCCGGTGCGCCTCGGGCCGCTTCCTCCGGAGTCCGTCTGGGTGCTCGGCCGCTTCGGCGTCGAGGCTCCCGCCGAGATCTCTCACGTCCGTACCAGGGTCGTCGACGTCATGACGACCGAGCTGCTGACGGTCTCGCCCGACGATACGCTGCATACCGTGGGCGCCATTCTGGCGGAGCGCGGCGTGCGCGCCCTTCCCGTCGTCGGCGACGGCCGCCTCTGCGGCCTGGTGACGGTCCAGGCGCTTGCGGGACGCTATGTCGACAACGTCACCCAGTCCGGCTTCGCGGAGCGGCCCGTCACGGTCGGCCGCCTTGTCGAGACCCTGGGCGGGAAGCTCCTCGCGGGCGAGCCCGCGGCCGAGCTCAAGGGCGCGGTCCTGATCGGGGCGATGGAGCCGGGGACGATGGTCGCGCGGATCCGCCCGGGCGACACGATCATCGTAGGCGACCGCCGGCGCACGCAGCCGATGGCGGTCGAGGCCGGGGCCGCATGCCTGGTGGTCACGGGGGGTCACCAGCCCTCCGAGGATGTGCTCTCCCTGGCCGTTGAGCGCCGCTGTGCGGTCATCGCGACGGCTCAGGACACCTACACCGCCGCCCGCCTGATGGACCTGGCACATGCGGTCTCAGAGGTCATGGAAACGGACATCCTGATCGTGGAGCCCGAGACCCTGCTCACCGAGGCTGCCGAGGACCTTTTCGCCTCGCCTCAGCGCGAGGCTCCCGTGCTCGATTCCACCGGCCACCTCGTCGGTCTGCTGACGCGCACCAACGTGGCCCGCGCCGGTCGCCGCCGGGTCATCCTGGTCGACCACAACGAGGTCGCGCAGTCCGCGGACGGTGTGGAGGATGCGGCGGTCGTCGAGATCGTCGACCACCACCGTGTGGGGGACATCCAGACTGCCCTACCGATCACCTTCCTCGGCAATCCGGTGGGAGCGACTGCGACGATCGTCGCGTTGCGCTACCGCGATCTCGACATCGATCCGCCTCTCGGCATCGCCGGCCTCCTCCTGTCGGCGGTCCTGACCGACACCGTGCTGCTCAAGTCGCCGACGACCACTGACGTCGATCGCGAGGTCGTCGAGTGGCTCGCCGCGATCGTCGGCGTCGATCCTGTGGAGTTCGCGATGGAGATGTTCCGTGCGCGCAGTTCGGGCGAGGCGTTCTCGGCCGAGGCAGTGGTGACGCGCGACCTGAAGGAGTACCGCACCCGTGACGGCGTCGTCGCGATCGGACAGGTCGAGTCCGTGGACGCCGACGACATCCTGACGCATCGAGACGAGATCGTCGCGTGCATGGAGTCGCTCGGACGGGCGCGCGGATATGACACGCTCGCGCTCATGGTGACCGACGTCGTCCGAGAGGGCAGCGAGCTGATCGTCACCGGCCGCCGCCGTCCGCTCGAGAAGGCGTTCGGCGTGAGCTTCGAGTCCGGTTCGGTCTGGTTCGACGGCATGCTTTCGCGCAAGAAGCAACTTGCCCCTCGGCTGCTGGAAAGCGCCGGTCACTGAGATGGGGCCCTCGGGCAAGCCGCGCCTCGACCTGCGACCCGGTCCGTTCCTGAAGGTCGCCGCCAGCCGGCTCGACGTGGAGTCGCGACGCGGCTTCCCGGTCACGCTCGCCTGGCTGCTGTCGGGGCTCTTCTTCGTCGGCTTCCTGTCGATCGCCGAGGAGGTCGTGGAGCCGTTCTCACTGGCGTTGGACCGGGCCGCCACCGTCTTCTCCGCGGCCATCGCGAGTCCCACGCTGACCCGGGTCATGTGGGTGGCGACGCTGCTCGGAGACGTGCGCGTCGCCCTGCCGGCCACCTTGGTCGCGGCGGTGCTGCTCGCGGTCTGGGGGCATCCGCGCCGCGCGGGATCGGTGATCGTGCTCATGCTGGTCAGCATCGTGCTCTCGGACAGCGTGAAGTACCTCATCGAGCGTCGGCGCCCGCCCCTGGGGCTCGCCTTGATCGCACTCCCTTCGTCTGCGAGCTTCCCCTCGGGACACGCTATGGCCGGGATCGTGCTCGCCGGGACGCTCGCGCTCATGCTCATCGCATCGCGCGCGCCGCGGTGGGTGCGGGTCTTCGGGAGCGTCGCGGTGCTCGCCGCCGGATTGGCCGTCGGCCTGTCGCGGGTGTACCTCGGTGTCCACTACTTCAGCGACGTGCTCGCCTCATGGTGTCTGGGCGCGACGCTGGTCGGCCTGTGGGCCGCGGCCGTGCTGACCTGGGGCCGGGCGATACCGCCCGCATCCGAGGTCCATCCGCTCGGCGGCCGCTGGTGGCGCTGGGCGCTCACTGTGGCCGGGCCGCTCGCGGTCGTGGTCGCGACCATCGCCGAGGCGGCCGTCACGCCCCTGCGCTAGACGGCCCCGCGCGACCTGCGACGCTCTAGTGCGCGCGGGGCAGGTGCACGGTCACGGTCGTGCCGATGCCGACCTGCGAGGAGATCTCGACGCTTCCACGCGAGCGCTCTGCCGCGTTGCGGACCAGTGAGAGCCCCAACCCGGTGCCGCCGGTGACGCGTGTGCGCGCCGCGTCGACGCGGTAGAACCGCTCGAAGACCCGTGGCAGGTGTTCTGCGGGGATCCCCATGCCGGTGTCGGACACCGCGACGGTCACGGTGTCACGATCCGCCGAGAGCCGCACGGTCACGGAGCCGCGCTCGGTGTAGGCGATCGCGTTCGCGAGCAGGTTGTCCAGCGCGATCGCGACGTCGGTGGCGTCCGCCGTCGTGTAGACGTCGTCGTTCGCGGCGGCCGTGGTGTCGAGCGTGATCTGCAAGTCGGCCGCTGCCGCCGCAGACCGGTGCGCAGCGAGCGCGTTGGCGATGGCCAGCCGCATGTCGGTCACGCCACCTGCTCCGGGAGGACGCTCGAGTCTCGACAGGTCGAGAAGGTCGACCACGAGCCTGCGAAGCCGGTCGGCCTCCTCGTCGATCTGCCCCACGAACTCCATCGCCTGCGCTGTGTCGCCGTCCTCCGCCGCATGCCCGGCCGCCTCGGCCAGGAGCTGGATCGCGGAGGTCGGGGTCTTGAGTTCGTGCGAGGCGTTGGCGACGAAGTCGCGGCGGACGGCGTCGAGCCTGCGGACCTCGGTCACGTCGGCGACGACCACGAGGGTCCTCGGCGATCCGTCGAGCGGACTGAGGTGCACCGCCGTCACGCGGTAGTAGCGTCCCTCAGGGTCGGGTCCGACCTCGGCGGTGTTGGTGGTCTCGCAGGCCAGGTTGGACCGCACGGTGGCGGCCAGCGAGGCCGGGAACATGACGTCAGCGAGCACGGTGCCTCGCCATCCGGCGGCGGGGACGCGGAACAGCGCGCCCGCGGCGCGGTTGGCGAGAGCGACCCGGTCGCCCTCGAAGACGAAGACCGCGTCCTGCAGGCCGTCGAGCACGGCGTGCAGGGTGGCCTGCCCGCCCTCGAGCTCCGTGATCGTGCCGCGCATGGTGTCGCGCAGCGTCTCGAGTGAGGTCGCGAGCTCTCCGAGCTCGCCGGGGCCGCTCGGGATAGGGGTGTGCAGGTCCCCGGCGGCCATGGACTCGGCCGCATCGCGCAGACGCAGGACGGGCTCGGCGGCGAGGGCCGACAGCCGCAGGCCCGCGTAGACGGCGATCGCAAGAGCGCCGAGCAGCAGGAGCAGGCCGGTCCGGCGTCCGTTGTCCGCGATGGCGTTGATGGTCGCGAGCGGCTCGGACACACGCACCGCGACGCGGGCTCCGTCCAAGGTCGACGGCACGGCGACGTACATCTGTGCGACGCCCTGGGTGCTCGACACGCGCGTATCGGTGCCGACCGCTCCCCGCAGGGCGGCGGCGATCTCCGGGCGTGTCGCATGGTTGGCCATCGTGGCAGGGTCCTGGGCGCTGTCGGCCAGCACCGTACCGTCGGCGGCCACGACGGTGGCGCGCAGGCCCGTGCCGGCCACGAGGCTGCGGATCTCGGCGGCGGGGGAGGCGCTGGTCTCGCTGAGCGCGATCGCCGAGACGTGCGCGATGCTCTCGAGGTGCGAGCGCTGCTGGTCGAGCGCCGCCTGCGTGAGCGGCTCGTAGAGGCTCCACGCCCACACACCCGCCAGCAGCAGGACGATCAGGGCGTAGCCCAGGACGATCCGCCCCCGGAACGAGCCGGCCAGCGTGCGCAGTCTCCCGGCCATCAGGCACCGGCCTTGGGGTGCGCTTCGAAGCGGTATCCGGCGCCGTGCACCGTCTGGATGTAGTCGAACGCCGACGTGTCCTCGACGGCCTGGCGCAGGCGGCGGATGTGGACGTCGATCGTGCGCGAGGAGGCGAGGTGGTCGTAGCCCCACACCTCCTGCGCCAGCTTCTGGCGAGTCATCAGCCGCCCGGGCTCGCGGGCCAGCGCGAGCAGCAGCTGGAACTCCTTGAGGCGCAGGTGGACCGCCGCACCCGCTACCTGCACCCGCAGTTGGGACGGCTCGATGACGAGGTCGCCGATCTCGATGGTGTCCTCGGCTTCCAGGACCGCACGCTGCCGGACCCGCCGGAGGTTCGCTCGAACGCCGAGGCCAACCCTCGCCGAAATGGCGCTCACCGTTCGGGAAACCACACTCAAAGATGCCCGCTTGTTTCTTCCGGACGTCTGGGAAGACGACCGCGGCTTCTTCAAGGAAACGTATACGACGTCGAAATACGCCGAGCTTGGGCTCAGCGACTCGTTCGTTCAGGACAGCGTGTCGTTTTCGGCTA
>PKWR01000194.1 GCA_003133285.1 Coriobacteriia bacterium | reverse complement strand
AGACCGAAGTCGGCTTGTTGCTACACGCGCTTGAGGGAACACCGGCCGAGCTCGTGGGCTTCCTCGCGCTCATGACCGGCGCCCGCCTGGGCGAGTTGCTCGCGCTTCGGTGGTGCGACCTCGACCTCGACGCTCAGGTGATGTACGTGCGCCAGACGCTGGTGGAGCACCTCGGCGGCGCCCACGGTGAGACCTGGTACTCCTTCAAGGAGCCCAAGTCGGGCAAGGGCCGGCCGGTGGATCTCGATGCGGGGACGGTCGCTCGGCTCAAGACGCACCGCGCCGCGCAGTCCGCGACACGGCTTCGGCTGGGCCTTGCGTGGACGGATCTGGACCTGGTCATCACAAACGCGGTCGGCGAGCCCGTACGGCCGTCCACGGCGTCGGCTCAGTTCAGGGCGGTGGCTCAGTCGCTGAGCTTCGACCGTCTGCGCTTCCACGACACGCGCCACACGCACGCCACCATCCTGCTCAAGACCGGCGTGCCCCCGCACGTGGTCTCGAAGCGGCTCGGGCACGCGTCCGTCGCCTTCACGCTGCAGGTCTACAGCTGGGTGCTGCCGGGCCAGCAACGCGAAGCTGCTGAGGGGTTCGCGGCAGCCGTCTCCGCAAAGTAGCGACGAACGACGCCCCCGGGCATGCGTTCTTATGCGGATGAAGCAACGCACGCGGGTGGTGAACGCCGAGCGCCACGATGCGGTTGCGGAATGCCGTCGCGCAGCGCACTGGCACCATCACGCAGCCCGACTGTGATGCCATCGCCGCTAAGCTCAACTCACGACCGCGCAAGCGGCTCGGATATCGGACACCGGAGGAGTGCTATGCAGCGACCAGGTAGGCGGGAGCGCAAGAAGGCTAGGTGGTGCAGTTCAAACTTGAACTCACGCATGCCGGACGCGCCGGAGGCTCGACGCCCCGGTCAATGGACCGGAGTGCCGAGCCTCTCGAGGAAGCGCAACACAGGTGCGAGCGCAAAGTCGCTACTCGACGCCTTCGAACTGATGATCGACGTTCGCACCCTCGGGGTCGGCGTGTCCGCCGCCCGGCAGGTTCTCGTCGCCGGCTTCCTCAGCCTTCGACTCGCCGGCGGACTCCGCCTCGGTCTCCGACGCGCCGGTCACCTCATCCGGCGTCGCCTGGTCACCTGCCTGGATGTTGTCCCCGTCGGTAGTCGCCGGCGCGGTGGTGGAGGCAGCCAGCGGTGCGAGCATGGGTGTTGCGGCCGGTGTGGCCGTCGCAGCACCCATGCTCAGAAGGCCGGCCACCATGGCCACAAGCGCGACGGCCACGGCCAAGATCAGGTACTTCTTCATGTTGTTCACCTTCTTCCGATGACATCGACGCTGCCGGCTCCACGCGACCGGTACAGTCAACGTACCGCCCCTGCATGAAGGACACGTGAAGGACGGGTGGCCGGCAGAGCGATGACGACGGTCGTGCCTTGGCCTTCGGCGCTGTCGATGCGAATGGTGCCCCGGTGGCCCTCGACGATCCACTTCGCGATGGACAGTCCGAGCCCGCTGCCTCCGCGCGCGCGGAACGTCGACGCCTTTGCGCGGTAGAAGCGCTCGAAGGCGTGAGGCAGGTCCTCCTCAGAGATGCCCTCGCCCGAGTCTCGGACCTCGATCCGGGCTCCGCGCTGGTCGGAGACGACATCGATGCGGACCGTGGCGCCGGACGGCGAATGCTCGATGGCGTTCTTGACGACGTTCACGAGAGCGCGCTCCAAGTGGTCTGCGTCGACCGGCAGCGTCGGCACGCCGCCACCCGTGAAGGACACCTGCACGCCATAGCCGTCCGCATAGGTGCGCATCCTCTCCGCAACGTGCTCGACGAGCGCCGCCACGTCGTCCTCGGAGAAGGACAGTGGTTCCTGATCTGCGTCAATGCGAGACAAAGTGAGCAGATCGTCGACGATCCGGCTCATCCTCCCGATCTCCTCCAGCCCGCGATCGAGCAGGTCCAAGATGTCCAGCGACGCCGGATCCGCGCGCCTGGCAACTTCGAACTCCGTTCGCAGGATGGTCAGCGGCGTCCTCAACTCGTGCGAGGCGTTGGAAACGAACTGCTGCTGCGCCTCGAAGTTGCCCCGCACCGGGCGCAGGGTCCGATGTGCGAGCACGTACGCGAGCCCGCTCACAACGATCAGGATGCCCGCGTCCGCGAGCAGGATGTTGTAGCCGATCGCGTCGACCGTCTCCGTGACGAACCTGGCCTGGGCGGCCTCCGTCTCGAAGTCCCCTTCCACGTTGCTCTCGATGTTGCGAGCAAGACTCAGGTACAGGACGAGACTGAAAGCCGCGACCAGCACAGTGGTCAGTCCAAGGTAGACCGCGGCGAGGCGCAGCGAGGCGCGCGAGAACTGGTCACGCCCTGAGCCGGTAACCCAGCTCGCGAACCGTTTCCAGAAGCGAGTCGCCTCGGCCATCGTCGACCTTCTTCCGCAGGTTCTTCACGTGAACGTCCACGACGTTGCTGAAGGAGTCGAACTCCGCGTCCCAGACATGGGCCATGATCTGCTCCCGGCTCAGGACCTGCCCCGCGTTCCTCATGAGGAGCTCGAGCAGTGCGAACTCCTTGGCCGTCAGGCGGATCTCCCGACCACGCCGAGTGACGCGCCGGCGTGCGGAGTCGAGCACCAACTCGCCGACGGTCAGTTGCGCCGGCAGCAGCACCGGAGGACGTCTGAGGAGCATGCGAAGCCGGGCCAGCAGCTCCTCGAACGCGAAGGGCTTGACGAGGTAGTCGTCGGCGCCGCTGTCCATCCCCAGCACTTTGTCGCGGGTGCTGTCGCGCGCAGTCAGCATGAGTATGGGAATCGCTATGCCCTCGGCCCGCAGGTCGCGGCACACCTGCACACCGTCGATTCCCGGCAGCATCACGTCGAGGATCACGACGTCGTACTCCTCGGGCGCGGCCTCAAGTCCCGCTGCGGCGTCTTCGCCGCTGAACAGGGCGTCGACCGCGTAGCCCTCGCGCTCTAGACCGCGCTTCAGGGCTCCCACAAGCCTACGTTCGTCCTCGACGATGAGAATCCTCATGACTACACACCTACGACACCGAGATGAAGCTTCGATGAAGGGAACGGGGTGCACCACACTCGTATACCCGAGTTGGCCGACAACGCGAACGGCCGGGCCATGTCGAACGTTGGGCGCATAACCCGCGCGCCGAACGATTCCAGTCTATCCCAGCGCTTCTGCGCGTCGGGTGTTGCTCCTATGTCAACTCTACACCGCGATGGCGACATCCTCGG
>PKWR01000050.1:1040-7862 GCA_003133285.1 Coriobacteriia bacterium | reverse complement strand
TCGGCGGCATCGGCATGAGCGGAATCGCCGAAGTGCTCCTCAATCTGGGCTACAAAGTCTCCGGTTCCGATCTGCGCGGCTCTGACATCACCGAGCGCCTGACCGGATTAGGTGCCGGAATCTGCATCGGCCACAAAGCCGAAAACGTGAAGGATGTCGATGTAGTGGTGATTTCCTCCGCCGTGCATGACGACAACCCGGAGGTGATCGAAGCCAAGAAACTGCACGTTCCGGTCATCCCGCGCGCGGAAATGTTGGCCGAGTTGATGCGGATGAAATACGGCATCGCCATCGCCGGTACTCACGGAAAGACCACCACCACCTCAATGGCCGCCGCCATCCTGGGACATGCCGGCATCGATCCGACGATTGTAATAGGCGGTAAACTGAACGCAATCGGCACCAACGCCCAGATCGGGCAGGGCAAATTCCTGCTCGCCGAGGCGGACGAGTCGGACGGCTCCTTCCTCTACCTCGATCCCTATTGTGCGATCGTCACGAACATCGAGGCGGACCATCTCGACCACTACGGCTCACTCGAGGAGATCGTCGACATCTTCCGCGAGTTCCTCTCGCGGGTCCACGCCGACGGCGTCGCGGTGCTGTGCGCCGACGACGACCGGTTGATGGGCCTGGCCCCGGAGGTCCCCGCTCGAGTGGTCACCTACGGCCGCACGGACTCCTCCGACGTGCGCCTCACGTCGTATGAGGTGACGCCCGACGGGGGTGCCTTCACCGTGGCCTTCCCCGACGGGGCCACGGTCGCGTGTTCCACCCGCATCCCCGGGGTCCACATGGCGCTCAACGCCACGGGCGTCCTGGCGGCGGCGTGGGCGCTCGGCGTCGACGTCGAGTCGGCCGCTCGGGGGATCGCCTCGTTCGGCGGCGTGAAACGCCGATTCGAGCACGTCGGCGTGATCGGCGACGTCTCCGTGGTCGACGACTACGCGCATCATCCGACCGAGGTGCGCGCGACCCTGGCGGCGGCGCGGACCTCGACCGCCGGCGCGCGGTGGGTCGTGTTCCAGCCGCATCGCTACAGCCGCACCGCGGCCTTCGCGCGCGACTTCGGTGCTGCGTTCGATGACGCCGACCACGTGGTCATCCTCGACGTCTACAGCGCGGGTGAGGCGCCGGTCCCCGGCGTGTCGGGCAAGACGGTTGTCGACGCCATCCTGCGGCATCGGCCGCGCACGCGGCTCGCGTACTTCCCGCATCACGGGGACGTCGCCCAGTACGTGGCCGATCGCGCGCGCCCGGGGGACCTGGTCATGACCATGGGCGCCGGCGACGTGACCGCCCTCGGTCCCGAGATCGTCCGCGCGCTGACCGAGCGTGTCGGGGGAGGCGCGGCATGAGCATCGAAGACGCCCTTCCACGGCTGCGCGCCGAGCTCGGCGGCGAGGTCCGCGCACGCGAGGCCATGGCCCGTCACACGACCTATCACGTGGGAGGTCCCGCCGCGATCTACGCCGTGCTCGAGACGGTGCACGACGTCGTCGCGGCGCTGAGGATCCTCGAGGAGGAAGAGGTCGAGTGGGCCGTCGTGGGCAAGGGCAGCAACCTGCTCGTGTCCGACGCGGGCTACCAAGGCGCCGTGCTCGTCCTCGGGCGGGAGTTCAAGAAGCACGCGATCCAGGACGACACGCTGCGTGCGGGCGCCGCCTCCGTCCTCGCGCATCTGGTGCAGGAGGCGTTCAGCCTCGGTCTCTCCGGGCTGGAGTGGGCCGTCGGCATCCCCGGGACGCTGGGAGGCGCGCTGGCCATGAACGCCGGCACGCCGGAAGGCTGGATCGGGCAGATCGTCGACACCGCCACGCTGTTCATCCCGGGTCTGGGCCTGACGCTCGTGCACGGACGCGACGTGGTGTGGGACTACCGTCGGAGCGGGCTGGCGGGCCGCGGTATCATCCTCGAGACGACCTTGAGGGTGAGCGAGGGTGAGCCGGCGCGCATCCGGGCCGAGATGGAGCGCAATCTGAAGAAGCGCAAGGCGAGCCAGCCCATGGGGCTGCCGTGCGCGGGCAGCGTCTTCGTGAACCCGCCCGGCGACTCGGCCGGCCGGCTCATCGAGGCCGCGGGGCTCAAGGGGCTGCGGCTCGGCGGCGCGTGTGTCTCCACGGTGCACGCGAACTTCATCGTCAACGAAGGCGGAGCGACCGCGGCGGACGTCGTCGGGTTGATACGCATGGTACGGATGAGCGTGAAGGACGGGTGTGGTGTCGACCTCCGACCGGAGATCAGATTCCTCGGGAGCTTCGAAGAGGCGTAGGAACGTCTACATCTCGACGGCACCGAAGAACGACAACAAGCGCGCGGAGACGGCGGGCCGTCAGGCTCCTGCACGCTCCGGGCGGTCCGAGCGCCCCGAGCGCCCCGCGGCGGCCAAGGCAAGCGTGGACCGGCCCGCGTCCGCGGCTCCGAGCGCGGCGCGTCTGAGAGCCGAGCAGCGGAAGGCGCAGCGCGAGTCGCGCATGTCGGCCCAGGCCCGAGCGCGCCGGCTGCGCATCGGCGGCGTGGTGGCGGCGGTCGCCCTGGTGCTCGTCGCGTGCGTCGCTCTCTACAACTCGCCGCTGTTCGCGATCCGCACGATCGAGGTCGTGGGGGCGCAGCACGTCTCCGCGGAGACGGTGCGCGCGCTCGCGCATGTGCCCGCGGATGCGACGCTCATCCGGTTCCCCGCGGACGCCGTCGCGGCGCGCGTCGGCGCCAACCCCTGGATCGCCTCAGTGACGGTGTCGCGGATCTTCCCCTCTGGCATGCGCATCCGCGTCGTCGAGCGCGTGCCGCTTGCGATCGTGGACGCGGGACCCGCGATGTGGCTCATCGACGGAACGGGCAGCGTGATCGCCACGGCCTCGTCCGACGCCAGCGGGACGCTGCCGGTCATCCGGGACGTTCCGGGACTCGACCTCAAGCCCGGGCGGCGCACGGTCTCCGAGCCGCTGCTGAACGCTCTCAGGGTGCTGACGGGCATCAGCCGCACCTTGGCCGCGACCGTGCAGTCGATATCGGCCCCGACGATCGACGGCACCGCGATCACGACCGTCGACCACGTCGAGATCGTGATCGGCGAGGCGGTCGACCTCGCGAAGAAGGACGCGCTCGCACAGCGCATCCTCAGGGAGCATCCGGGCAAAGTCGTGTCGATCGACGTGCGGAACACCGATCGCTCCACGTGGCGAGGGCTGAAGTAGGGGGAGTCATGGGCTGGAGCGGGACGGTCCGGAGCGCCGTGCGTTCGACGGCGACGTGGGCCCTGGTCCTGTGTCTCGCGGGGGCCCTGCCGGCGAACGCGCTGACGATGTCGGCTCCTCCCGACTTCACCGGGCAGGCGGATGTGTCGGTGAACCTGTCCTCGGGCGATCCGACCGGTACCGTCTCGCTGTGGGACGGCGACCTGTCCATCGGCTCGCTGCAACCGGCCGATGGGCTCGCCCTGTTCGCGGGAGTCTCGCTGTCGCCGGGCCCGCACCTGCTGCGCGCCACCGCGGAGGGGCAGGGGGGAGCCACCGCGACCGCCGAGGCCTCCGTCTACTCCTGGTCCGTTCCCGGGCGTCCGGCCTGGACCGCTCCCGGTTCGAGCGCGGTGATCAGCCCATGCACCGTCAAGGTCGTCGCGGGGTCCTCCACCGCCTCGATGACGCTGAGCGTGAACGGAAGGCGCGTGGGCACGGTGAGCTGCCGGCCCGGTCAGGCCGTGACGTTCCCGTGCGTGAGGCTGACGGCGCGTCTCTCGACCCTGATCGTCGTTGAGCAGAGCCTCACCGGCGAGACGGCCGCCTACGCGCACGTGGTCAGGCGCCACCAGTTCCCGTATTCGACCTGCATCGTGATCGACAAGAGCGAGTACCGCCTCTACTGGGTCAAGGACCAGCAGCTCATCAAGAAGTACCCGATCGCCCACGGCCGCCACGACTGGACCCCCATCGGGGTGTGGAAGGTCCTCGCCAAGTACAAGACGGATCCGAAGGGGGTCTACGGGCCCCGGAAGATGCGGATGTTCCGCAGGGTGGGCATGGCGGGTCACTACCGGTACGTGTTCACCCGCTACGGCATCCATGGAACGAACCAGCCGTGGGTCATCGGGACGCAGGCGAGCCACGGGTGCATCCGCATGTACAACCGGGACGTGCTCGAGTTGTGGCCGCAGGTGCGCTTCGGGACGTACGTGGTCACGCGGAGGTAGGGGAGCCGCGAGCGCCCGCCGCACGCACGGATCGCACGCCGACAGGACCTCCGCGCAGATTCTTTGCGCGGAGGTCTTGCATTCACCATAACCTTTATGCAAAGATTGAGCGTTACACGCAGTATGTGACCCTAAACTGGACCCTTAGACTTCGGTCGACAGACGACCTGGCCCGAGGGGGAGGAGGCTTCAGATGCTCGAGACCGGTGCCAACTATCTCGCGGTCATCAAGGTTGTCGGTGTGGGCGGAGGCGGCTCCAACGCCGTCAATCGCATGGTCGAGGCCGGGCTCAAGGGTGTGGAGTTCATCGCGGTGAACACGGACGCCCAGGCGCTTCTGATGTCTGATGCCGACTACAAGGTCCACATCGGAGTCGGCATCACGAAGGGCCTCGGCGCGGGCGCCGATCCCGACGTCGGAGTGCAGGCCGCGGAGGAGTCGCGTGCCGAGATCAAGGAGGCGCTCCAGGGCGCCGACATGGTCTTCATCACCGCCGGCGAGGGTGGCGGTACCGGCACGGGGGCCGCGCCGGTCATCGCCCAGATCGCCAAGGAGGAGATCGGAGCGCTGACCGTCGGTTGCGTCACGCGCCCGTTCAAGTTCGAGGGCCGCAAGCGCGCCGAGGTCGCCGATGAAGGCATCAAGCGCATGCGCGACCACGTCGACACCCTCATCGTCATCCCGAACGACCGCCTGCTGCAGGTCGCCGAGAAGAAGACCTCGATCCTCGATGCCTTCCGCATCGCCGACGACGTGCTGCGTCAGGGCACCCAGGGCATCACGGACCTGATCACGGTCCCGGGCCTGATCAACCTCGACTTCGCGGACGTCCGCACGATCATGCAGGACGCCGGCTCGGCGCTGATGGGCATCGGCCTTGCCACCGGCGACAACCGCGCGCAGGAGGCCGCCAAGGCCGCCATCTCCAGCCCGCTGCTCGAGTCCTCCATCGAGGGCGCGCAGGGCGTTCTGCTGTCGATCGCCGGCGGTAGCGACCTCGGCCTGCTCGAGGTCAACGAGGCCGCCGAGGTCGTTCAGGCCGCGGCGCACGCCGACGCCAACATCATCTTCGGCGCCGTCATCGACGACTCGATGATGGATTCCATCCGCGTCACGGTCATCGCGACAGGCTTCGAGGGCCGGCGCAAGCAGTCGTCGCTGGCGTTGGACGCCGAGGGCGAGGACGTGCTGCCGACCGCCGCGTCGGTGCCGTCGTTCGAGCCGATCAGCGATGACGACGACGGGATCCCGCTCTTCCTGCGCCGCAAGAACTAGAAGTCCGAGGTCTGCGCGCCTGCCGGCGCGGAGGCCCCATGAGCGCAAAGCGTCCGCCCGGCTGAAACCGGGCGACGAATACGCGGCGGGGTGACGAGGCGCAGAGACCTCGTCACCCCGCCGCGGGCGTATCGGTCGCTATCATGGGTCGTGTGAGCGGGACGCGGGGCGCTGCCCGCCCCGGCGGCCGTGGCGGGAGGCGATGCGCGTGAGCGGACTGGTCCGTCAGCAGGTCGGGGACCTCGCCGTGCACACCGACCCCCGGTTGCGGGAGGACCACGGCATCCTGGTCGCCTTCTCGGAGCGGACCGGCGGCAGGAGCGCCCGGCCGTTCGAATCCCTGAACCTGGCCTCCCATGTCGGCGACGACCCGTCGTGCGTCGACGACAACCGGGCGCTGCTGATGTCGGCCCTGGGTATCGAACCCGTGCGCTACCGCCTCACGGTGCCCGAGCAGGTCCACGGCGTCGTGGTCCGCGAGGTGGCGGGAGTGATGGCGGGGCTGGGCGCGTTCGCGCGTGCGGGGATGCCGCCGGCCGTACCGGCCGCGGACGCGCTGCTCACCCGCGAGCCCGACACACCGCTCATGCTGTGTTTCGCCGATTGCGTGCCGATCGTGCTGGTGGCGACGGGCCCCCGGCCGGCTGTCGCCGTGGTGCACGCGGGATGGCGTGGCGCGCTCGGCCGGATCGTCGCCGATGCCGCCCGGAAGCTGGCCGTTGCCGCGTGCTGCGAGACCTCCGATCTGCTCGCGTATGTGGGCCCGCACATCGGGGTATGTCACTACCAAGTGGGGCCCGAGCTCTTGTCGCAATTCACGGATGCGTTTGGTACCATTGCCGCGGCCCAGGGCCGTTTGGACCTGGGCGCCGTCGTGTCAGAGAGCCTGAATGGGGTCGGTGTGCCGTTCTCGTCTCAGGTCCGCAGCGGGTTCTGCACCGCTGAGCGGACCGACGCGTTCTACTCGCATCGCGCCGAAGGCCCCACCGGGCGCCACGGCGCACTCGCGTGCATCCTCGGGAGTTCNNGTCACGGGATCCACGACCGTCATGCCGATCGCCGAGGTCGCAGCGACCGAGTTCGAGGCAGCCAACCCCGGCAAGCGCATCCTCGTCTCCGGCATCGGCTCCTCGGCGGGCATCGAGGCCGTCACCAAGGGGACGTGCGACATCGGGACGTCCTCACGCGACCTCAAGCCTGAGGAGAAGAGCCTCGGGCTGGTCGACGTCAAGATCGCACTGGACGCCATCGCCGTGATCGTCAACCCGTCGAACCCGGTCACCGGGCTCACGAAGGCGCAGGTCTCCGACATCTTCCAGGGCAAGATCAAGAACTGGAAGGAGGTCGGCGGGCCCGA
>PKWR01000050.1:0-1030 GCA_003133285.1 Coriobacteriia bacterium | reverse complement strand
CTCGGCACCGCCGACTTCGATCCCACCGCGGCGGTCCTTCCCGGCACCGGCCAGGTCCGGTCGGTCGTCGCCCAAGCGGCGGGCGCGGTCGGCTACATCTCGCTCGGCTTCGTCGACCCGTCGGTGAAGGCGCTCGCCATCGACGGCATCCCGGCCAACGAGACCACGGTCGGCAACGGGACCTATCCGCTGTCGCGCTACCTTCACTTCCTGACCAAGGGGCAGCCGACCGGGTTGGCCAAGGCCTACATCGATTTCGTGCTCTCCCCGAAGATCCAGGACTCCGTGGTGCGTGACGCGGGCTTCCTCCCGGTCGCGGAAGGGGGCAAGTAGCGTGTCCGACTCCCACGATCCGCGGACCGGCGAGCCGATCCCCGAGATGTGCACGGACCCGAAGAGCGCGGAGNNCTCAAGAACCTGTTCCTCGTCTGCGCGTGCGTGGCGGTCGCGGGCGTGGCGCTCATCTTCCTGTTCGTCGGGCTCGAGGGCTGGCCGATCTTCGCGAAGGTCGGCGTCTTCAACTTCCTCGGTGGCCTGAAGTGGTACCCGACCAAGCAGTTCTTCGGCATCCTCACGCTGATCGTCAACTCGATGCTCGCCATGATCGGCGCGCTCGCCATCGGCGGACCGCTGGCGGTGGGGACGGCCGTGTTCCTGTCCGAGGTGGCGACCCCTCGCATGCGCGAGATCGTGCGCCCGGCCGTGGAGCTGCTCGCGGGCATCCCGTCGGTGGTCTATGGCTTCTTCGGACTCGTCATGCTGCGTCCGATCGTCGCGCACCTGTTCGGCGGCCTCGGGTTCGGCCTCTTCACCGTGTGGATGATCCTCGCGGTGATGATCGTTCCCACGATCGCGACGCTGACCGAGGATGCGTTGCGCTCGGTCCCCGATGGCATCCGCGAGGCGTCCTACGCGATGGGCGCCACCAAGTGGCAGACGATCTCTCGCGTGCTGCTCCCGGCTGCGAAGATCGGCATCATCGACGCGATCATCCTCGGCATGGGTCGTGCCATCGGCGAGACCATGGCGG
>PKWR01000184.1:1749-11337 GCA_003133285.1 Coriobacteriia bacterium | reverse complement strand
ATGTTGGTGGCCATGCCGACGGCGATACCGGAGCTGCCGTTCACGAGCAGGTTGGGGTAGCGGGACGGCAGAACGCTCGGCTCGGTGGTCGACTCGTCGTAGTTCGGGATCATGTCGACGGTCTCTTTGTCGAGATCCCGAAGGAGTTCCATCGCCGGTTTGCCAAGGCGGGACTCGGTGTAGCGGTAGGCAGCCGCGGAGTCGCCGTCGACGGAGCCGAAGTTCCCGTGACCGTCGACGAGCGGCAGACGCATCGAGAAGTCCTGGGTCATGCGGACCATCGTGTCGTACACGGCGGTGTCGCCGTGAGGGTGGTACTTGCCGAGCACTTCACCGACGGTCGTGGCGGACTTGCGGTACGCCTTCCCGGGGCTCAGGCCCATGTCGTTCATCGCGTAGAGGATGCGGCGGTGTACCGGCTTCAGTCCGTCACGGACGTCCGGCAACGCACGTGCGACGATGACCGACATCGAGTACTCGAGGAACGACTCCTTGAGCTCATGCTCGATGTCGATGCCGATGATCTTGTCGTGCTGCTCGTCGGACACCTATCGACTCCCTTTCATGCGGTTCGAACGGATCCACACCCACGCGGCGATGGCCACGAAGCACATGCCGAACACACTGAGCGCGCCGCTCGCCATCGTCGTCGCGAGCGTTCGCTTCGCCGCGTCCTGCGCGGTGCCCAGGCTCATCAGGCCCCCGATGAGCATCCCGAGCCCGACCGCGGCCGTGATCACTGCGGCGATGCGGGCGATGAGCTTGATGGGGCCTGCGCCTATCGTCTCTTCCTTGCTCAGCTCCAGCAGCATCGCCTGGACCTGCCGCTCGTCGACGGCGGCCACTGTCGCCGGTATCGCCGTCGATGTGATCGCAGGATCGTCGACTCCGGCCGTCGTTTCCGCTGCGCGCGCCGCCACGGCTCTTGCTGCGAGCACCTCGGCGGCCATCGCCTCGGCCTGCAGCTCGGCGGGGTCCTTCGCAGAAGGATTCAACGCGGACAGCAGATCCACAGTCGCCTGCTCCTCGGCCTTCTTGCGAGCCAACGCTTCGAACGCTTCCCGCTCCCAAGGGGGCGGTTCGAACGGACGCACGTCGCGCTTCACTTCGTCGCCCATGCCGACCTGCGCCTCTCTAAGCGGATGTCAGATGTCGAGGAAACGGACGTCGCGGGCGCGCCGCTGGATGAACTCCTTGCGCGGCTCGACCTCGGATCCCATGAGGTTGGAGAAGGCCTCTTCGGCTGCGAGCGCGTCGTCGATGGTGACCTGGAGCAACGTGCGCCGCGCGGGGTCCATCGTCGTGTCCCACAGCTGCTCGGGGTTCATCTCTCCAAGACCCTTGTAGCGCTGGATCGCGTACTTGGTGGACTCGCCGATCTTGGCGAGCTCCGTCTGGAGCTCCAGGTCGCTGTAGGCGTACTTGACCGTCTTGCCGTGGGAGATCTTGAACAGCGGCGGCTGCGCGATGTAGACGTATCCGGCCTCGATCATCTCTCGCATGTAGCGATAGAAGAGCGTGAGGATGAGGCAGCGGATGTGGGAGCCGTCGACGTCGGCGTCGGTCATGATGATCACTTTGTGGTAGCGAGCCGCCGAGAGGTCGAACTCCTCGGCCACGCTCGTGCCGAACGCGGTGATCATGTTCTGGATCTCCTCGCTCGCGAGCGCGCGATTGAGGCCCGCGCGCTCGACGTTGAGGATCTTGCCTCGCAGCGGGAGGATCGCCTGGAACGAACGGTCGCGCGCCTGCTTCGCCGAGCCGCCTGCGGAGTCTCCCTCGACGAGGTAGATCTCCGAGAAGGCCGCGTCCTTGATCGAGCAGTCGGCGAGCTTGCCCGGCAGTGTCGAGGACTCGAGCAGTCCCTTGCGGCGCGTGAGCTCGCGCGCCTTGCGGGCCGCGGCGCGGGCCTTGGCCGCCTGGGCCGACTTCGTGACGATCGCGCGCGCCGGCTTGGGGTGCTCCTCGAGGTACTCGGAGAGCCCTTGGGTCACGACGCCTTGGACGAAGGCGCGGAACTCGGTGTTGCCGAGCTTGGTCTTCGTCTGACCCTCGAACTGCGGGTCACGCAGCTTCACCGACACGACCGCCACCAGGCCCTCGCGGATGTCCTCGCCGGAGAGGTTGTCTTCCTTCTCCTTGATGATCCCGTTGCGGCGGGCGTAGTCGTTGATGGTGCGGGTGAGTGCGTTCTTGAAGCCGTCGAGGTGCGTGCCGCCCTCGTGGGTGTTGATGTTGTTCGCGAACGCCAGGACGGTGTCCGTGTAGCCGGTGTTCCACTGCATGGCCACTTCGACGGTTCCCTCGGCGCCCTCGGCCTCGAAGTAGACCGGCTTGGAGGTAACGGTCTCCTTGCCGCCGATGAGGTACTTCACGAAGTCGACGATGCCGCCCTCGTACTTGAACTCGTCGCGGCGCGGCTCGAGCTCGCGCTCGTCGGTCAGCGTGATCTTGAGGTTCCGGTTGAGGAACGCCGTCTCGCGCAGGTGCGAGGCGATCGTGTCGTAGTCGAAGGAGACGGTCTCCATGATGGTGTCGTCGGGCCAGAAGGTGACCATGGTCCCGGTCGTCTTGGTCGATCCGCCCGTCTTGAGCGGTGCGACCGGCTTGCCGTGGTCGTAGGTCTGTGTGTAGATCTTCTTGTTCTGCTTGACCTCGACGTCGAGGCGGCTGGACAGCGCGTTGACGACGGAGACGCCGACACCGTGGAGTCCGCCGGACACCTTGTAGGCCTGGCCGCCGAACTTGCCGCCCGCGTGCAGCATCGTGAGGACGACCTCGAGGGCCGGCTTCTTGTACTTGGGGACGTTGTCGACGGGGATGCCGCGGCCGTTGTCGGTGACGGAGCAGGAGCTGTCGACGTGGAGGACCACGTCGATCTTCGTGGCGTAGCCGGCGAGGGCCTCGTCGACGGAGTTGTCGACCACCTCGTACACGAGGTGGTGCAGGCCCTTGGGTCCCGTGGACCCGATGTACATTCCAGGACGCTTCCTGACGGCCTCGAGTCCTTCGAGGACCTGGATGTCCTTGCCTGAATACGAACCCGGCACTTTCGCCACGCGTGCATGCTCCTTAGCGTCGATCGACCCGGTAGGATCCGGTGTCCGTGCGCACGCGGACCGGCGTGTTCTACGCCATGCCGAGTGGGGACACTTTCTATCTTATCAGAAGGCCTACCGTAGGGGCCGCGAATCATGCCCTGTCGCGCGCTGTATGGCCCTCTCAGCGGCGTTGTGGGCCTCGATACCCTTGCGCCACTCCAAATGCGCGACCGCAGCGGCGACGGCCGCGTCCCGGAGGGCCGGATTGCTGACGCCCGCGGCCATCTGCCGGACCTCCTCGATCTCCGCCTCGGTGGCCTTGCCCGGGCGCACCAGATCGTGTTGCGTCGCGTCGTCCCGCCGGTCGTCCTCGGCATCGTCGGCGAGGCCCTCTTCCACCTTCCGCGAGACAGTGAACCGGATGCTGTCGACCAGTTCCTTACCGAGCCGCTCGTTGACGGCGACACGGTAGTTCTCGGAGAGCACGCTCAGCTCGTTCGCCCAGACGGGCGAGTCGACGAAGACGAGAAGCTCCTTGTCGCGCAAGGCGAACCCGCGTGCATGGGCCGCCACCTCGTCGCCCGCGACGGTCCGCCATGCGGCGATCGCGCGCGCCTTGGTCGCCACCTCCCCGGTGCGGTCCAGCCGCCCCCACAGCGCGTTCGCGATCGAACCGACGCTTTCCGTCCTTCTCAAGCGGCTCACCGCTCGGCCCTCCCGATCGGGACCACCAGCGACCGGGACAGCATCTCCTCGGTGAAGTAGCCGGTGTTCGTGGTGGTGACGATGGTCTGTACCTCACTGGAGACCACTTCGGAGAGGGCGGCCCGCCGCTCGGCGTCCAGCTCGGACATCACGTCGTCGAGCAGGAGCACCGGCTTGCGGCGCAGCACGCCTTCGACGACCGCCACCTCGGCAAGCTTCCACGCCAGGGCGACCGTGCGCTGCTGCCCTTGGGACGCGAAGGAGCGCGCGTCCCTGCCGTCGATCTCGATGACGATGTCGTCCCGGTGTGGGCCCGCCAGCGTGACCATCCGGCGCTGCTCCTCGGCGCTCCTTCGGTCCATCTCGTCGTGGATCGATCGCGCCACTTCGCCGGCGTCCCTCGAGCCGCAGGTACCGAGGCCACATCGGTCCTCGTAGCTGTAGCCGAGCTTCTCTCCTCCGGACATCTCCTCGTACCGCAGCGAGGCCTGTTCCATGAGGCGCTCCAGCAGGCCGAGCCGGTGGATCACGAAGCGCGCTCCCAGGGTAGCGACCTGTTCGTCCCACGCAGCGGCCGATCCACCGTGCGTTCCCTCTTTGAGCAGGGTGTTGCGTTGCCGCACGGCGCGACCGTAGTCGCGGCGAAGGGCCCCGTACGTAGGAGAGAGCTGCTCGCCGAGGTCGTCGATCGAGGCCCTGCGGCGTTCGGCCGGCCCCTTGACCATCCCCAGGTCGTCAGGGGTGAACACCACCGAGGGCAGCAGGCCGGCGACGTCGGAGTGACGGCGCTTGACCTGCCCGTTGACCGAGTAGGTGCGGTGGCCCTCGTTGTTCACGTCCAGCCGGACCTCGAGCAGGCGCGGTCCTTCTTCGGCTCGCAGGTCCACCCGGGCCTCCGAGCATCCCCACCTCACGAGCTCGGAGGGGTCGGGGCGTCGGAACGACCGTGTCGCCGTCACGAGCTGAACGGCCTCGATGATGTTCGTCTTCCCCACTGCGTTCGGTCCGACGATGATCGTGAGCCCGGGAGAGGGCTCCATCATCATCCGCCGGTAGTTCCGGAAGTCCGTCAGTTCGAGCCTGGTTATGCGCACGGGTCGACGACCGGCCCTTACGGGCGCACCGGCATGATGAGGTACACGTACTCACCGCTGCCGGCAGAGGAGAACACGCCCGGCTTCAGGGGGCTCGTCGCGATGAAGGTCAGGCGCTCGTCGTCGGACGAGCCGGCCGCGTCCAGAAGGAACGCGTGGTTGAAGGCGATCTCGAGCGGGTTGCCGGAGGCCTCGACCATCAGGTCCTCGCTCGCCTCCCCGACGTCCTGCGTCACCGCGGAGAGGGTGAGGGTGTTGTCCGCGATCTTCATGCGCACCGGCGCGTTGTGCTGCGCGAGCAGGGAGACGCGCTGGATCGCTTCGAGTATCTCGACTCGATCGACGGTCATCGTCGTCTCACCCTCGCTCGGGACGAGCTGCTTGTAGTTCGGGAACGTCCCCTCGATCCGGCGGGTGACGTAGGTCGTCTCCCCTACCCGGAACACGATCTGGTTCGAGGAGACGCCCATCGTCACCGTCTCGGACGAGCCGGCGATCTTCGGGACCTCCTCCAGCGACTTGCCGGGGACGACGACCTCGATGCGCTCGGTCGCGGGGACCTCGAGCGTGGCCGTCCTGATCGCAAGCCGGTACGAGTCGGTGGCCACCATGCGGATCTCCGACCCGTCCACGACCAGCAGCACGCCGGTGAGGATCGGACGGGCCTCGTCCCGGCTGACCGCTTTCGAGACCTGGCGGACCATGGAACCCAGCAGGGACGAGGGGAGGTCGATCGACTTGTCGGGCTCGACTTCGGGGAAACGCGGGAAGTCGTCGGCTGCCAACGTGCGCAGCTCGAAGGAGATCACGCCGGCCTTCTCCGAACGGCACGAGACCGAGATCTTGTCGAACGAGGTCGTCTCGATCCTGATCGCGACGTCAGGCATCTTCCGGACCACGTCCGCGAGAAGGCGGCCGGGGACGACGGCGGCACCGCGCTCCTCGACATCCGCCGGACTGCTGTCGCGGATCGAGATCTCGAGGTCGGTGGCCTGGAGCACGACGGCGCCGTCCGATGCGGTGAGAAGGACACCGGAGAGGATCGGAAGAGTCGTGCGGGACGACAGGGCCTTCGTCACGACGCTGAGAGAATCGAGCAACGCACCCCGGGCGATCGAAAGCTTCATGGTGTTCCTTTTCTACAAGATCCGGTCTTCTACGGTCTTATTCACTTGAATCAAGTAGTAGTAGCCGTCGTACTGTGGATAGTGTTGAGAAGCATCATTCTCGCAGGTTGCACCGTGTGTCCGTCGAGCCTTCATCCTGTGGGTCGCGTGTGGACCGGTGTGGATGGATCCGCCGGTCCCCGATCCTCTCCCCGATCGACCCCGATCGAGGAACACGCAGTCAACAGGTTTCCCACAGCCTACCCCACAACCCTGACGAGGGCCGTTCCTTGCGAAACCAAGTCACGGATTAACTCTTCTGGCGGATCGCCGTCGTGAGCGACTGGACCTGGTTCAGGACCTCGCGCTGCTCGCCGAGCAACTTGGTGATCTTGGCGGTCGCGTGGATGACCGTCGTGTGGTCCTTCCCTCCGAACTCGGCGCCGATGCGGGGCAGCGACATGTCCGTGAGCTCGCGGGCCAGGTACATCGCGATCTGCCTCGGGAACACGATGTTCTGCGAGCGCTTGTTGCCCACCAGGTCGACCATGTTGAGGTTGAAGAAGCGGCAGACCTCGGCCTGGATCGTCTGGATGGAGATGGGTCGCAGTGCGCGCTCGGGGAACATGCCCTTGAGCACGTCGCGAGCGAGTTCGAGCGTGATCGTCTTGTCCGGAGTCAGCAGCGCGTAGGCCTTCACGCGGATCAGGGCCCCTTCAAGCTCGCGCACGTTGCCTGACGCGCGCTCGGCGATCAGGTTCAGGACCTCTGCCGGGACCGGTATCCCACTCTCGGACTCGACCTTCCTCTTGAGGATGGCCACGCGGGTCTCGAGCTCCGGCGGGTTGATGTCGGCGATCATGCCGTTGTTGAACCTGCTGATGAGGCGCTCGTGGAGCGGCTCGAGCTCATACGGGGGGCGGTCCGACGTGAGGACGATCTGCTTGTGCCCGTCATGCAGGATCTTGAAGGTGCGGAAGAACTCCTCCTGCGTCTCCTTCTTGGAGATGAGCGCCTGGATGTCGTCGACGAGCAGGACGTCGTTCTCGCGGTAGCGCCGCCTGAAGGCGTCCATGGTCTTGGAGCGGATCGAGTCTGTGAAGTCGTCGACCATGTGCTGCGCGTCGATGTAGCGCACCTGCTGGTGAGGGTAGTATGTAGATATATAGTGTCCGATCGCCTGGAGGAGATGGGTCTTCCCCAGACCCGAACCGCCGTAGATGAACAAAGGGTTGTACTTGAACACCGGAGTCTCGGCGACCGCGAGGGCGCAGGTGTAGGCGAGCTGGTTCGAACCCCCGACCACGAACGAGTCGAAGGTCAGGCGCGGGTTGAGGCCGGCCGGAGACGGTGTGTGCGTCCTGCCGACCACGACCTCGCGTACCGGTTCCGGAGCCTTCTCGACCGGCGCAGGTACGGGCGTCTCGGTGACGGCCTTTTCGTCGTGACGGGCCTCGTCGAGTGAGGCCGACTCCTGCGCGCTGCGCACGACGAACTTCACGCCGGTCTGCTCACCCGCGACATGGCTGAGCGCGGCCGAGATCTGGCCGGTGTACCGGTTGCACAGCCAATCGCGGCCCCATTTGTTCGAGACCGACACGACGACGTCCGAGCCGACGCGCCCGATCGGTTCGGTGTCGCGGAACCATGTGTTGAAGACAAGCTCGTTGAGCTCACCCTTCACGATGCCCAGGGCGCTCTCCCACAACCCGCGAACCCCCTCGCTCGTTGTCGTCACCAGTCCCTCTTCGACGTGTTGCATCGGCCGATCCTCCCTGTGGTTCACCCGAACACCCGCTCAAGGCAGGTGACACCATATGTGGTCAACGTGCGTTTGCCGGTCTCGTCAGCGGAGATCAAGCCGGCCTCTTCAAGGAACGCGAGGTCCCGGTAGGCGGTCGCGACCCCGATGTCGAGCTCGCGAGACAGGGCGGAAGGCCCGACCGAACCCAACTCGAGGATGATCGAGAGCGCCTGCTTCTGACGGTCGCTCAATCGGGGAATGCGCGACTCGGGCATGCGGGTGTCGGAGCCGGGTGTCTCGGTGGGTGCCGCACGCAAGGTGACCACGGTGCCACAGCCGAGGTTGTCCTCGATCTCTATCGTGCCACCGGCGAAAGTCAGCGTCTCGCGCACGATCGGCAGACCTGAGCCCACGCCACGTATGATCTGCTTCATGTTGGCGGTCGCCGTCGAGAACCCCGGTTGGAAGACCTTCTCCTTGTCCGGGATGCCCGGTCCCTGATCAGCGAAGCGGACGGTCGCGCCGCCGTCGAGGATCGTGACCACGACCTCACAGAACCCGGCGTGGATCAGGTTCTCGGAGACCTCGCGGATGATCGTGTACGGGATCGAACCGCCACGCTCCCTCGCGATGTTGTAGGTGCGGGATGCGAGCTGCTCGATGGCGTCGGCCAGGGTGTCGGCCGAGAGGTCCTCGACTCGAGGGGCTGCGGCGAGGGTGTCGTATACGGCGATCCTCGCGGTGGTGCCGTCCGAGGACATGCGGACCGAGTCCGCATCGACCGGACGCACTCCATCGGATCCTGTTGTGACGACGTCCGCGTCGAAGAATCGTTTCACGTTCCGGTCAAACCCTCCCCCGCAAGCGGTCGAAGCCGCTGTCCACAAGTCCTCCCCGCCATACTTTGGACAAAACACCTGTTCAAGGGCGTATCCATGATTCGGGCCGATCTCCCGCGATGCGGTGGCGATAGCCTCCGACCTGCGGTTTCGTAGTTCTTTCCACAGACCTTTCCACATGTGTGGAAAACTCTCGGTCCGAATACCGTCCCGGAGGAGCCGTAACGTGAGGTTAACGGTGTAGCGCGCCCCGCCGCGCCTTTCCGGAAGCGTTCCACTCCGCGTTCTGTGGATAAGGGACGACGATGCCCCCGCTCCGCCCGGAACACTGTGGATAACCACAGGGACGGTGACGAGGGCTTCGCTTGTGTGAGATCGGAGCCATGCCGTCTGAACAGGTGTTTTCAAGGTCCACAGGGACTTCTGACGCCTTCTGGCGACGCCGTGGATTCTACCAGAGCGACCCCTGGCCAACAATGAGCCGGGGAGAGTTATCCACAGGCGCGGCACGCTGGAATCCTGCGTTTTCCACAGTATCCACATATTGACCGCGAATTTGGCCGCACGCGCCGGAAAGCTTTCGACGGCGTTCCATATGGCCGGTCGGGGTGTCTTCGGGCCCGTTGCGAGCCCTGTGGGACCGGATCAGGAGGATGTTCGTTGACACCCCGACGGAGGCGAGGATACAATCACTCGGCTATGCGCCCCAAGGCGCGTCGCATCCTTGCATGACCCCGACCACCCCTATGGGGATGGAGTGACGATATGAGCAAGCGTACCTACCAGCCTAACGTCCGCCACCGCGCGAAGACCCACGGGTTCCGGATCCGCATGGCCACCGCGGGTGGTCGCGCCATCCTCTCCGCGCGTCGCCGTAAGGGCCGCAAGGAACTCAGCGCCTAGTATTCCCCCGGCCGCACAGGTCGGTGGTCGTGAGGCGGATCGCATGCGGACGCTCAAGGCTCCGAGCGAGATCGACGCGTTGTTCAAGACCGGTCGGCGGGGTAGCACCGACCTGATCGTGGTCCTGAGCGCCACAACACCCACACGACGCGGCCC
>PKWR01000184.1:0-1728 GCA_003133285.1 Coriobacteriia bacterium | reverse complement strand
GGCGGTCCGTGGGACGGCCACGACGTCGCGCTCGTCGCGCGCGCCAAGGCGGCCGTCGCCGCACCGGAGGCGCTCGACGCCGCTCTGCGCGAAGGACTGCGGAAGGCCGGAGTCGTGCGATGAGCGAGACGCCGAACGCCATCACCCGCGGTGCCCGCGCCGCTGCACTGGGACTGATCAAGGGCTACCAGCGGTTCATCTCGCCACTGTTCCCTCCGTCGTGCCGTTTCCAGCCGACATGTTCGTCATATGCGCTAACATCAGTCGAGCGATTCGGCGTGACGCGGGGCGGTTGGCTCGCAATCAGGCGGATCGGACGATGCCACCCCTTCAACGAAGGCGGTTACGACCCCGTGCCGGCCACTCTCCGGCCGAAGGAATGATCCGGCGGGCCCTCTGTGGGCCCCTGTAGAGAGGTTCTGTACCCGTGGGAGCTATCTGGGACGGATTGAAGAACTACATCTTCCTCTTCCTGCAATTCCTCTATGGCGGAGTGAAGGACTACGGCTTCGCGATCGTGCTCCTGACGGTCACCTTCCGCATCCTGCTCACGCCGCTCATGTGGAAGCAGACGAAGTCGATGATCGAGCTGCAGAAGGTGCAGCCCAAGATCAAGGCACTCCAGGAGAAGTACAAGAACAACAAGGAGAAGCAGCAAGAAGAGCTGATGAAGTTCTACTCGGAGAACAAGGTGAACCCGTTCGGGGGATGCCTGCCGCTCCTGCTCCAGATGCCGCTTCTGTTCGCGCTCTACGGCGTCCTGGGCGGCACGGCGAAGGCTCCGGGCAACCTGCTCGCGCACCTTGCCCAGAATCCGGGGATCAGCAAGGCCTTCTGGAAGATTCTGCCAGATATTACCATGTCCCCCCAGGCCGTCTTCGCGGCCCACAGCGCTTCCGGCTTCCTGGCCGGCGTGTGGGGAGCGCTCCCCTATCTCATCTTCGCCATCCTGTTCGCGGTCAGCACCTGGTTGCCGCAGTTCCTTCTCACGAAGGATCCGACGCAGCGGAAGACCGCGAGCTACATGTCGATCATGATGCTGTGGTTCGGCTTCGTCTCTCCCGCCGGCGTTCTCATCTACTGGGTGACCTCGAGCGCGTGGCAGGTCGGACAACAGGTTCTGACCCAGCGGATGCTTGCAGCCAAGGAGAACGAGGGAGCTGGATCATAGATGCTTACTGAGATAACCAAGGAAGCACCCACCGTCGAAGAGGCCGTTGACGCGGCCCTTGAGGAGTTGGGGGTCCAGGCCGACGCTGCGCAGTACGAGGTCATCGACGAGCCGACGCATGGCATCTTCGGATCGGGCCGACCGGCGAAGGTCCGGGTGTGGCTCAAGCCCGGCGTCCTCGAGACGCTCGGTCAGTCCGCCGTCGCTGAGAACGAGTCCGACGAGGACGAGGAAGAAGAGACCATGCCCCAGGCGCTGCGCGTCAGCGAAGAGCGCCCTGAGTTGACCGACGAGGAACTCGACAAGGTCGCGGACACCGCAGTGGTCGTCATCCAGAGCATCCTCAAGACCTTCGGCATCGAGTCGGCTATCGACGAGTACGAGGGCGAGGACGGCGAGATCATCCTCGACATCGTCGGCGGAGAACTCGCCATCCTGATCGGGCGGCACGGGAAGACCTTGGATTCTCTGCAGACGCTGGTGAGCGCGGCTACCAGTCGCCAGCTCGGCTTCCGGTACCCGATCCTCGTCGACGTCGAGGGCTACCGCGGGCGTCG
>PKWR01000110.1 GCA_003133285.1 Coriobacteriia bacterium | reverse complement strand
CGGCGGCGCGAAGTGAGCGGGCCGACGGCCCCTCTGCGCGTGGCGGTCCTCGGCTCGACCGGCTCCATCGGGCGACAGACTCTGGACATCGCCGCCCGTTACCCCGATCGGGTCCGCATCGTGGCCTTGGCGGCCAACCGCAGCGGCGACGTTCTGGCCACTCAGGCCCGGCGGCTCGGCGTGCGCTGCGCGGCGGTGGGCGACTCCCGGTGCGCCCCGTGCGCGGCAGACCTTCCCGCAGGCGCGACGTGCGGCACCGGCCCCGAGGCCGTCGTGGCCCTCGCCTCGGCCGACGACGTCGACGTCGTCGTCAACGCGCTGGTCGGCGCGGCGGGGCTGCGCGCCTCAGAGGCCGCGCTCAGGGCGGGCAAGCGCCTCGCGTTGGCCAACAAGGAGTCGCTCGTGGTCGGTGGCGAGCTCCTCATGCCGCTCGCCGCCCCCGGCCAGCTGCTCCCCGTCGACTCCGAGCACTCAGCCATCTTCCAATGCCTTCTGGGCGAGAGCGCGGCCCGCGTCGCCCGGATCTGGCTCACCGCTTCGGGCGGACCGTTCCGCGGGTGGAAGCGCGATGCTCTCGCCTCCGTGACCGTCGAGCAGGCGCTGGCGCATCCCCGATGGACGATGGGCCCGAAGATCACCATCGACTCGGCGACCCTGATGAACAAGGGCCTCGAGACGATCGAGGCGCACCACCTCTTCGGAGTGGGCTACGACCGCATCTCGATCGTCGTGCACCCGCAGTCGACCGTGCACTCGCTCGTCGAGTTCTCGGACGGCTCGGTCAAAGGACATCTCGGCGTCGCGGACATGCGCGTCCCGATCCAATACGCCCTGTCGCACCCCGACCGGTGGGACGCCCCGGTGCCGCCGCTCGACCTCACCGCGCTGGGCAGCCTCTCGTTCGAGCCCGCCGACCTCGAGGCGTTCCGATGCCTCGCGCTCGCGCTTGAAGCGGGGCGCACGGGCGGCACCCTCCCTGCGGCCATGAACGCGGCCAACGAGGTCGCGGTCGCCGCGTTCCTTGCGGGCCGGCTCGGTTTCACCGGCATCGACGCGGTGGTAGAGACCGTCATGAACGAACATGAACTGCAGCCCGTCGAATCGTTCGAGCAGCTGGAGGAGATCGACGCCGCCGCGCGCGGGCGCGCGAACGAGCTCGTGGCAGCTTCGTAGCGATCACCGGAGCGCGGCTGCACATGGCAGCCACCTTGCTCAGCCATCGTCGCGCGGCGTCCCGCTCGCCGCGGCAGACCGAGAGGAACCGTCCGGACCATGGACCCCATCACCACCATGCCCACAGGGGGCGCGGCCCTCTTCTGGGGGATCGTGACCTTCTCCCTGCTCATCCTGCTCCACGAAGGGGGACACTTCCTCGCGGCCCGCGCGTTCGGTGTGAAGGTCCACGAGTTCATGCTGGGACTGCCCGGCCCTGCTCTGACGTGGCGTTCGAAGCGCAGCGGCGTGCGGTACGGGGTGACGATGATCCCTCTGGGCGGCTACGTACGCATCGCGGGCATGGAGCCCGGCGCCGAGGACGCGCTGCTGGCCGCCGCCCTGGCTTTCGTCGCAGGCCGGTCTGAGACCGACGCCGACGACCTGGCCACCGCCCTGGACGTCGATCGCGGACGGGCCTCGGCCCTGCTCGCCACGCTCGAGGACTACGGCGCGGCCGAGCCGGCGCCGGACGGCAAGAGCTCCGTCCCGTTGTCGGCCCGCGAGGCGGGGGAGGACGACGCCGCGTTCCTGACTCGCGTGCGGTCGAACGTCTTCCGGGGCCAGGCCCCCTGGAAGCGCGTCACGATACTCTCCATGGGCGTGCTCACCAATCTCGTGACCGCCGTTCTCATCCTCGTGGTCGCGCTGACCGTCTGGGGCGTTCCCAAGGCCATCCCTTCCGTCGCCTCGGTGGGAGCCGGCACGCCGGCCGCCGCGGCGGGCATCCGGGCGGGCGACACGATCACGTCGCTCAACGGGAGGAAGATCACCGCGTGGGACCAGTTCAGGAACACGATGCTCTCGAGCACGGCCGGCACGCGCGTCTCGATCGGCCTCGTTCGCGCAGGCCGCCCGATGACCGTGGACGCCGTGCTCACGGCCCGGCCCGGCGGCGGCGCGATGCTCGGCGTCACCGCGGACACGATCGACGTCCCGATGCCGGCAGGCGAGGCTTTCAAGACGTCGTTCTCGATGATCGGCCAGGTCTTCGTGGCGGTCGGGAAGCTCCTGAACCCGCGCACGTTCGCCGTGTCGATACAGGGAGCGCGCAGCATCGTGGGGATATCCTATGAGGTCGCCAGCGCGGCGGCCGAGGGCCCGCTCGCGTACGCTTGGATGGTCGCGTTGCTCAGCCTGTCCCTCGGCGTCATGAACATCCTGCCGATCCCTCCGCTCGACGGCGGCAAGGTCGCGGCCGAGTTCGTCGAGGGCGTCATCCGCCAGCCGATCCCGCGCAAGGTGTCGCTTGCCATGTCCGCGCTGGGCACGCTCCTGTTGTTCTCGCTGATCTTCTACCTGATGTACGCTGACGTCATGCGCTACATCGTCCACCCCGGCTAGCGCGTCCCACGCCACCAAGACACTGAAGGACGGCACCATGTCCCTGCTCCGCCGCGAGACGCGACCCGTGCTGGTCGGCTCCGTGCCCGTCGGGGGAGGGGCGCCTATCGCCGTCCAGTCGATGACGAACACCGATACGGGCGACGCGGCGGCGACCCTCGCGCAGATCCGCCGTCTCGCCGACGCCGGCTGCGAGATCGTCCGCGTCGCCATCCCTCGAGCCGAGGTCCTCGGCTCGTTCGGAGCCATCTGCGCCGCCTCGACGCTCCCCGTGGTCGCCGACATCCACTTCGACCACCGCCTTGCGATCGAGGCCGCCCGACGGGGTGCCGCGAAGCTGCGCATCAACCCGGGCAACATCGGCTCGCTCGACCGCTTCGATGCGACGCTCGAGGCAGCGGGGGAGGCCGGGATCCCGGTCCGCATCGGCGTGAACGCCGGGTCGCTCGCTCCCGAGGTGCAGGACCGCGATTGGGACCTGGCCGACAAGCTCGTGGCCAGCGCCGTGACGTTCTGCGAGCACGCGGAATCGCGCGGCTTCACGGACATCGTGGTTTCGGCCAAGGCCAGCTCCGTCCGCGCCACCGTGGACGCCTACCGCAAGCTCTCGGGGCTCGTGCCCTACGCGCTCCATCTCGGCGTGACCGAGGCCGGCACGCTGCTCGGCGGTGCCGTCAAGTCGGCCGTCGGCATGGGCATCCTGCTCGACGAGGGCATCGGCGACACGCTNNGCCCTCGACATCCGGCGCAACGGCCCCGAGCTGGTCAGCTGCCCCACCTGCGGCCGATGCGAGGTCGACCTGATCCCGATCGCCCAGGAGGTCTCCCGCCGGCTGGCGGGTGTCCGCACGCCGATCAAGGTGGCCGTCATGGGCTGCATCGTCAACGGTCCGGGCGAATCGAAGCACGC
>PKWR01000055.1:10975-15417 GCA_003133285.1 Coriobacteriia bacterium | reverse complement strand
CGGTGTTCGCCGTGTCGCTGGATGGGGGTGGCCGGGACGCGTTCGCGGGGGATGGGGCTGTCGACCCGGATCACGCTGCTGACCTTCATCTCGGTGACAGCAGCGATCGCTCTCGTGTCGGCCATCTCGCTCGTCGGCGTGTACCGCTCGACGCTGAGCGAGGAGATGGCGCGCCTCGACGCCTTCCGAACGCTCGTCGCCGGGAGCCTCGACGCGCGGTTCACCAGCGCGGAGCACTCGACCGACTCGCTGGCCTCGGACGTGGGCACCTCGAGTGTCAGCGCGTTCCTCCGGACCGTCACGATGGACAAGCTCCTGGAGCCTCATGCGGACGTGCTCGACGCGCTCGCGTTCGTCGATGCGCGCGGCATGGTCTCCTCCTCTGACGATGTGACTTCGCCGCCGGCCGGGATCGTCTCCGCGGTGGCCACAGCAGCTCCCCGAACGCCCGCTTTCGGATGGGAGAGCGACAGCGGCGGCGGGGGCCGGCTGTGGGTCGGCCGCACGGCGGGGGAGGGCGCAGGGACCGTGACGGTGTTCGCGCGCGTGCGCGACACGTACCTGAGACGCACGCTGGACGACGTCGCGTCGGCGCGCGGGACGCTCGTCGCACTCGTGGTCGACAGCGCGGGACGACCGGTCCTCACGAGCGGCAGCGGCCGGGTCGTCGACCCGGCGAGCATCGTCTTCTCGCAGGACGGCACCGAGGCGGTCCGGGGAACGGTCACCGCCTCCTCTCCCGGCCTCGGCAGACTCGTGGGATCGTGGGAACGGTTCACGCCCGACCGTGGTCTGGGCTGGCGGGTCCTGGTCGTGGAAGCCAACGCGGACGCGTTGGCGCGCGCGGGAAACGCGCTGGTACCAGCACTGTTCGCGATGGCGCTCGTCGTCCTGGCCGCGGTCCTGCTGGCGCTCGTCTACAGCCGGCGCGTCCTCAGGCCGCTCACCGTGCTCGAGCAGAGGGCACGCGACGTCGCGGCGGGCGGCTACGTGCGGCCCCTGCGTGTCGTGCGCGACGACGAGATGGGACGCGTGGCCGATGCCTTCAACGAGATGGGCGTGCGCCTGAACTCGTTGCAGGACATGGCCCAACTGCTCGCTGGCGCGTCGAACCTCGATGACGTCTTGGACGCCGTGCTGAGCGCTCTCGGCCGCATCCTGGGAACGGGCGACGCGGCCGTGCTCCTCTCCGACCCATCGGGCCTCGGGCTGTCGCTGGTGAGGGGCCGAGGCCTCGCGGAGCCCTCGGCGACGCTGCTGATCTCCCTGGGGGACCCTTCTCCGCTGGTGCACGCATTCGTCGAGCAACGCGCTGTCCCGTTCGCAGGCGACGAGCCCCCGGGCGCCGGCTCGATCTACCGGCTCTTTGGCGCGGACCCCGAGCGGGCGGGCGTTGCGGTGCCGCTGGCGATCGGGCGTGAGGCGATGGGCGTCGTCGTGGTGCTGGCGCCCGGACGCCGGGTGTTCACCGAAGCGCAGATCGAGACCCTCCGGGCCTTCAGCGCCAACGCCGCCGTGGCGGTCCGCACCTCGCGCCTGTTCGCCGACGAGAGGCTGTCGCGGACCGAGGCCGAGGCGTTGCGCGCCGTGGCCGAACTCACCGTCAGGCCCGGCGACCTCGGCCATGCGCTCGACAGCGCCGCCGCGATCGCGGCGGAGCTGCTGGGCTACCGGGACTGGGCCGTGGTGTTGGAGAGCCGCCAGCAGCTCGGACTCGGGCTGCCGGACGACGCCGAAGCGGATGAGCGGCTGCTCGAAGTCTGGCGCAGCGTCGAGGCGGTCCGCCCCGAGTCGGACGTCTCAGTGCACGCGCCGATCGTCGTCGACGACGTCCGGCATCGTCCGGAGTTCGGAGTGCTGACGGCCCCTCGGTGGGGAAGCGCGCTGCTCATCCCCATCATGCAGGGCTCGATCGCGCGCGGTGCGCTCGTCCTCCACGACCGCACGCGGGGGCGATATCCATCCGCGCGACAGCTCACGGTGGCGGGGACGATCGGGCAGCAGGTGTCGCTCGCCATCCGAAACGCCTACCTGCTGCAGCAGGCGCGCACGCGTGCCGCGAACCTCGAGACGGTCTTCCGCATCAGCCAGGCGGTCTCCTCGGAGCTGCAGATCGGACCGGTCCTGAACCGGGTCTTGGACGTCGTCCAGAAGATCCTCTCCGCGGACGCGGTCGCGCTGATGTCCTACGACGTCGAGCGCCACGTCATCGCGACCACGCTGGCGCGGGGCATCGCCGCCCCGGAGATGCTGTACTTCAGCGTCAAACCGGGGGAGGACGTCCCCGGACGGGTGTTCGCTCTGGGGATGCCCCTGTCCTACGGGAACCTCTCCACCCGGTCGACGCCCCTTGCCGACATCGCCTCCCGGCAGGGGTTCGAGTCACTGCTCGCCGTCCCCCTGATGGCCCGCGGGCGCCCGATCGGGGTGCTGGCGGTCTACGCCAAGTCCGCGTCCGCATTCTCGGGCGAGGACGTCGAGCTGCTTCTCACCTTCGCCGTCCAGGCTGCGCTGGCCATCGACACCGCCGCCCTCTACGGCAAGGAGCATCGCGTGGCCTCGGTGCTCCAGGGATCGATCCTGCCCGAGCAGCTGCCCGACCTGCGGGGGCTGGAGATGGCGAGCTTCTACCTGCCCTCCGGCCTCGAGGCCGAGATCGGCGGCGACTACTACGACGTGTTCACCGCGGACGACGGCCGCGTCGTGCTCGCGATCGGTGACGTCTGCGGCAAGGGTGTGGCTGCCGCCACGAAGACGTCGATGGTGAAGTACACCCTGCGCGGGCTGGTGGGAGCGGGCGCCGGACCGGGAGCGGCCCTCAAGGAGCTGAACCGCCAGGTCGCAGCGACGGGGGACCCGGCCGACATCGTCACCATGTGGGTAGGCATGCTCGATCGCGACTCCGGGCGCCTGACCTTCGCCGACGGCGGACACCCGCCCGCTCTGGTCCTGCGGGCGGCCACCAAGGAGATCGAGCGGCTCGGGGCGACGGGCCCGCTGCTCGGCGCGATGACGGATGTGGACTACGAGGAGCGGACGGTCGACCTCGATGCCCGAGACCTCCTGCTGCTCTACACTGACGGCGTGACCGAGGCGCGAAGGGGCACGCGGCTGTTCGGCGAGGGACGGGTGCGCCGCGTGCTGCGNNGCACAGCGCCGGCCCGCTCAGGGACGATGCGGCCGCGCTCGCCGTACGGATCGTCGCGGAAGAGTCCGACAGGCCGCGTGAGGGCGGCGGGCACAACGGGTAGAGTCCCCGCGAAACGATCTGCGGTCATCAAGGGAGCCGGCGTAGGTGATCACACTAGAGCGGCAACTCGGTTCGGGCACGTGTGTGGCGCGCTTGATGGGGGACATCGATGCTGTCAGCGCCCCCTTGGTTCGAGAGGCTCTCGATGGTGCGATCTCCGAGGGTTGTCGGACCATCGTGCTCGATCTCTCGCACGTGGACTATCTGGATTCCTCGGCGCTCGGCCTGCTCGTGTGGGCCGATCACCGGCTCCAGCCGTTCTCCGGCGCCCTGTTGCTCGCTGGCGCCGGCCGCGATGTGGCGCGCATCCTGGAACTCTCCGGACTCATCGGCGTGGCGCCGTCGGTGTTCACGGCCGATTCGGTGGAGGCGGCGCTTGCTGCACTGACGCCGCCCTCGAAGGCGGGCGAACCGCTGTGGACCCGCTCGTTCGATATCCCGGCCGACGCCCGCCTGATGGCGGACGCTCGCGCGCAGGTCACATCGATGCTCGCGCCGCTCGGACTGCCCGAGTCGACGGTGTTCGACATCAAGGTCGCAACGGGCGAGGCGCTGGCCAACGCGGTACGACACGGTTCCCCNNGGCCAACGCGGTGCGACACGGCTCCCCGCGCGGCTCGCTCGATGAGATCGGCGTCGAAGTGACGGCGTTCGACGACCGGGTCGAGATCGTCGTGAGCGACTGTGGACGCGGCTTCGATGGTGCAGCCGTCACGTCCGCTGACGTGTTCGCACCGAGCGGACGCGGCGTGCTGTTCATGCGCGCGCTGATGGACGCCGTGGAGTTCTGCGGCGGCGCCGCCGGCGGCACCTGCGTCAGGCTGGCCAAACGGCGCGTGCAGCCGGCCGGATCCGTCATCTGATCGACTCGAGAGGCTCCCGGTCATTCCGGGGTGTGTCGCAGCCTGCCCATGGGGTACCATCGTCGCATCGGCAGCACGGCCGAAGGGGAAACCATGGAAGTCTTCNNGCCGTGATCGAGCGCCTCATCGAGGCGGCGGGTTCCGCGCCGTCCGCCGCCAACGCGCAGCCCTGGCACTTCCACGTGACGAGCGGGGCGACTCGCGACGCCGTGTGCGGGGTGACCGCGTTGTCGACCGTGCACCTGCAGGAGTACCTGGACCTGTTGCCTCCAGCCGACTACGAGGCCGCGGAGCGGTTCTTCGCGAACCTCGGCAGCGCTCCCGTGGTC
>PKWR01000055.1:0-10970 GCA_003133285.1 Coriobacteriia bacterium | reverse complement strand
ATGCTCGCCGCCTTCGCCGAGGGGCTGGGCTGCTGCAACATCACCTTCTCGTTCTGGGTCCGCGACAAGCTCGCCGACCTGCTCGGGATCGGCGAGGAACGTGAGATCATCTCTCTGGTGCTCCTCGGCCATCCAGCCGAGGTCCCGGAACCGATCGTCCGGCGCACCGACGTCGCGACCTACCTCGACTAGCGCGGTGGCCGGGCGCTACGACGCCGTCTTCTTCGACGTTGGCAACACACTCCTGTACGCGTACCCGTCGGTGGGGCACGTCTGCGAGGAGATACTCCTGGCATCCGGCCGCATCCACTCCCTCGAAGAGATCGAGGGAGTCCTGCCGCTCGTCGACGAGTACTACGAGGACCGGTACCGCACCGACGACACCTTCTGGACGAGCGACGAGCGCGCCGGGGACGTCTGGACCGGCATGTACGTGCTGTTGTGCCGCCGTCTCGGCATACCCGAGTCAGAGGCCGTGACGCTCGCTCACGCCGTCTACGACGCGTTCGGGGATGCTGAGCGCTGGAGGGCCTACGACGACGTCGTCCCCGCATTCGAGCGCCTCAGGGCGAGCGGCGTGAAGGTCGGGGTCATCTCCAACTGGGACACCCGCCTCGAAGGGATCCTCGACGGCCTCGGACTCGGGAAGCTCCTCGACACCGTCGTCTCGTCGGCCGTCGTCGGGCTCCACAAGCCCGACCCTCGCATCTTCGAGCTCGCATGCGAGCGCCTCGACGTAAGGCCCGGGCGCTGTGCGCACGTGGGCGACCACTTGTATTCCGACGTCCTCGGCGCCCGCGCCGCCGGACTGCGGCCGGTGCTCATCGACCGGCACGGGGTCGGACTCACCGCCGAGGACGTACCCTGCCTGTTGACGCTCGACGACCTGGAGGAGGCGCTTCGATGAGGACGCGTGGGTGGATCGCCTTGGCGGCTGGACTCGCCCTCTGCCTCGTCGCGGCGTACGGGGCGTACACGCTCGCGAACTACTCGTGGAACCAGGTCGTCGACTACCGTGGCCCCTACGCCGCGGCACAGCTTCCGGCGGGAGAGGCGCCATCACCCCACATGCTGGTCTACGGGCGGCAACCACTGATGGTGTACGTGATCATCGACGGGCTGCGCGAGGACGTGTCGCGCATGATGCCGACGCTCAACACGTTGCGCGCCCATGGCTTCGACGCGGTCGTGCGGACGTTCCAGCCGTCGCTGTCGTTCCCCAACTGGACGACGCTGCTGTCCGGTGCACCCCAGCGCATCAGCGGCGTGACGACCAACTGGTTCACTGAGCGCGTGCCGGTCGAGACGCTGATCGACACGGCGCTTGCGGACGATCGTACGATCGTAGTCTCCGCGCCCACGGACTTCGAGATGCTCTTCGGCGTCGAGCGCACCGGGAACGTGTTCCTGCGCGACTGGACGAAGGGCGAGTACATGACGGGCGGGATCGTGGACAACGCGATCCGACTCTCCGCCGAGGCCAGTTCGACCCTGCTCGTCGTGCACTTCCCCGACGTCGACGAGGCCGGCCACGCTTTTGGCGGCGCGTCGAAGCAGTACCGCGACACAGCGCTGAGAGTCGATCGGGACCTCTCGCGTCTTGTAGCCGCCCTTGAGGGGCCGCAGACCACGTTCGTCGTGACGTCCGACCACGGGCACATCGACACCGGCGGCCATGGCGGTCCCGAGGACATCGTCACGAAGGTCCCGGCGGTCTTCGCCGGCCCGGACGTGAAGCCGGGGACGGGCGAGGGCACGCAGGACCAGGTTGCGCCGACGGTGGCGCTGCTGGCCGACCTGCCGGCGCCGCGCAACGCGACGGGGATGCCGCTCGACCTCACCGCGCAGGCCCGCAGCGGGGCGGATCGCTTCACCGCGCAGCAGGTCGCCGCGTTCGGCGCCTACACCGCGGCCGTGGCCGGATCGCCCGCGAAGCCGAACACCAAGCTGCTCACCGCCAAGGGCGCCCGCGCGGCCTTCGACGAAGCGACGGTCGCGCGCCTGACGCGGGAGCGGGCCGCCCGTTTACCGATGGCTCTCGCGCTCGCGATCGTGTGCCTGCTGGCGATCGTCGTGGTCGGCGTTCTGTCATGGCGGGCGCTTCTGTCCGCGCTCTCGGGTACGGCCGCCTACTACCTCGTCTACGAGGGCCTCTTCTTCGTCGTCCACGGCTACCGGTGGTCGTTGTCGTCCTTCAATTCCGAGGAGTTCCTGAAGCCCTTCCTGAACGGGAGGATGACCGACGCGATCATCGCCGGGGTCGTCGCCGCGTTCGTCGCGGCTGTGGTGTATCTGTTCACCCGTAGGCAGCCGCAGCGCGCGAAGGGTGAGTTCCTCTCAGGGTGGCTCGCCCTGGGGGTGGCGACGGTGCTCGTCGTCCAAGCGACGATCGGCCTGCAGGTCGCTTGGTACCTGTGGTACTGGGGTGCGAGCGTGACCTGGTTCATCCCGGACCTCGCGATGGGCTTCAAGTACGACCTCGACCTCATCCAGATCACGGGGCTGGGAGCGGCCGCGGTGCTGGCACCCGTCGTGACCTGGCTCGTGGGGCGGTATCATCCCGTGAGGCGTTCCTCCGGTCCCGCCGCGGGACCGGGCGACGGCGCCGCAGTACCCGCGAAGCCACTGGTCCCCGTCGGGTCCGGTTCAGCCGCCGAGGAGTAGACGATGGCCGTGAAGGATCTGCGCGAGTTCATGGCGCTTCTGGACAAGAAGGGGCAGTTGAAGCGCGTCGCCGCCGAGCTGGACCCCGTGCTCGAGATCGGCGAGGTGACCGACCGGGTGAGCAAGGCGGTGGGCCCCGCGCTGCTCTTCGAGAACCCTGTGGACCGAGAGACGGGGCTCAGCTACTCGATCCCCGTGGCGATCAACCTGATGGGCTCCTACGACCGCATGGCTTGGGCCATGGGGGTCGATGCCGAGACGGGCACCTGGAAGGACCTCGACGCCGTCGGCAAGAGGGTCATGGACCTGCTTCCGATGGACATGCCGGCCTCGATGAAGGGCAAGCTCGACGTCCTCATGGGCCTCAAGGACCTCGCCACCGCCGGCGCCAAGGAGATCAGGAAGGCCCCCTGCCAAGAGGTCGTGCTGCGGGGCGACGACGTGGACCTCGGGATGCTCCCGATCCTGAAGACCTGGCCGGAGGACGGGGGGCGCTTCATCACCCTGCCGGTCGTGGTCACGGCGAACCTCAAGGGCAAGCTGAACCTCGGCATGTACCGGATGCAGGTCTACGACCGGAACACGACCGGCATGCACATCCATGAGCACCACGACGGCGCGAAGAACATGCGCGAGCAGTTCGCTGCCGGCGCGAAGAGGGTGCCGGTCTCGGTGGCGCTCGGCGCCGATCCGGTCACGATCTTCTCCGCCACCGCGCCGGTCCCGCCGATCATCGACGAGTACCTGTTCGCCGGCATCGTGCGCGGAGAGCCGGTCGAGGTCGTGAAGTGCGTGACGAACGACCTCATGGTCCCGGCACACGCCGAGATCATCCTCGAGGGCTATGTCGAGGCGGGGGAGACCCGCTGGGAGGGCCCGTTCGGCGACCACACCGGCTACTACTCGCTGGCCGACGATTTCCCCGTGTTCCACTGCGAGGCGATCACGATGCGTCGCGACGCCATCTATCCCGCCACCATCGTCGGGCGGCCGCCGATGGAGGACTGCTACCTCGGAAAGGCCACGGAGCGGCTCTTCCTCCCGGTCGTGAAGGCGATGATGCCCGAGGTCATCGACTACGACCTGCCGCTCGAGGGCGTGTTCCACAACTGCGCCATCTTTCAGATCAAGAAGGAGTTCGCGGGGCAGGCGTTCCGCGTGATGAACTTCGCCTGGTCGATGGGGCAGATGATGTTCACGAAGTTCGTCATCGTCGTGGACGCCGACGTCGATTGCCACGACTACTCGCAGGTGGCATGGCGCTGCTTCAACAACGTCGACCCGAACCGGAACATCATGATCACCAAGGGCCCGCTGGACCGTCTGGATCACTCGAGCACCATGCAGTCCTTCGGCTACAAGATGGGCATCGACGCGACGAAGCCGTTCCCGAATGAGGGGCACGACCGTGGCTGGCCCGACGCACTCGAGATGAGCCCTGACGTGAAGGCGCGCATCGACGCTCTGTGGAAGGACCTCGGCCTGTGAGCGACACGACGGCACCGAAGCCCGGCAAACTCAAGATACTGACCGAACTGGTCAAGTTCGAGCATTCGATCTTCGCCCTGCCCTACGCGTACGTGGGCGCCATCTACGGCGCGGCGACCGTCGCCTTCGCCGTTCCGGCCATCTACCCCGCGCCCGCGCCGCAGCCGACGCCCTGGGTGACCCTGGCGAACTGGCCGACCTTGTCCGCGCTCGCATGGATCACTGTGGCCATGGTCGGTGCGCGGGCGATGGCTTTCACGCTGAACCGCGCGATCGACAAGGAGGTCGACGCCCGCAACCCGCGCACGGCGGGGCGCGCCGTGCCGTCGGGGCTCATCAGGGTTTGGGAGCTGTGGGCGTTCTCGGCCGTCATGCTGGCGGCGTACCTCCTCGCCGTGTACAACCTGGCGCCGATCACGCATTGGTTGTGGCCGATACCGCTGGCGATGTTCATCGTCTATCCATACCTGAAGCGGTTCACGCCCTTCGCGCATTTCTGGCTCGGAGCGTGTCTGGGACTCGGTGTGGTCGGAGGCTGGGCCGGCGTGGCGGACAGCGTCACGGCGCTCGCGCCATGGGTCTTGGGCGCCGCCGTCGCCATCTGGACGGCGGGTTTCGACATCATCTACGCCACGCAGGACTATCAGAGCGACCTGGACGACGGCGTGCATTCGGTGCCGGCCGACTATGGCATCGCTCGCGGTCTCCTGATCGCCAAGGTCCTCCACGTCCTCACCGTCGCCCTGTTCGTCTGGGGCGGCTGGCTTGTGGGCGCGGGCGTTTGGTACTACGTGGGCGTTGCCGGGGCCGGGATACTCCTCGCGTACGAGAACATGATCGTCCGGGCGGACGACCTGTCGCATCTGGACACGGCCTTCTTCACGGTCAACGGATTCGTTGCGGTGATCGCTTTCGCCGGGGTGCTCGTCGACCGGCTCGTCCGATAGGGAGCAGAAGAGCATGAATACCTGGTTCGTCGCCATCACCGGGGCCTCGGGCTCCGTCTACGGGCTCCGGCTGGTCGAGCAGCTGCTCTCGGCGGGTATGGGCGTCACGCTCGTCGTCACGAAGGCCGGCCGCGAGGTCATGGCCTTCGAGACCCCGCTCGCGCTGCCCGACGCGCCTGCTGCCGCGGCGGCGTCCGTGCTGCGCTTCCTCGAGCTCTCGGCTCATCTGCCGCTGAAGGTCGTCGCGCAGGACGATCTGTTCGACGCGGCCGCATCCGGTTCGGCGCGTACCGAGGGCATGATCGTCTGTCCGGCGTCGATGGGGTTCTGCGGCTCGGTCGCCGCCGGACTGGCCTCCGACCTTCCGGAGCGTGCCGCCGACGTCATGCTCAAAGAGCGGCGCCCGCTCGTCCTCGTCCCGCGGGAGACGCCGTTCTCGCTCATCCATCTCCGCAACCTGACAATGCTCGCTGAGGCGGGGGCGGTGATCGTTCCCGCGAGCCCGGCGTTCTACCACAAGCCGCAGAGCATCGACGATCTGGTGGACTTCGTGGTCGGAAAGGTGCTCGACCAGATCGGTATCGAGCACCACCTCTTCCGCCGCTGGGACGAGTAGCGCTCGCACCTGCGCGCGGTCGTACGCGTACGAGAAGAGCCTGCCGGCGACTTCGGCGACAGGCTCTTCGTGCACGCTATGGAGGCGATGCCCGGATTCGAACCGGGGATAAAGGCTTTGCAGGCCTCTGCCTTGCCACTTGGCTACATCGCCGTGCGGGTGCGCCGTGAGTGGCGCCTTTCAAAGACGAAAGCCGGATCCGTGGGCCCTGAGCCTATCGGTCCCGGCCATCGGCGGGTGATCTATGGAGCGGACGACCGGATTCGAACCGGCGACCCCAACCTTGGCAAGGTTGTGCTCTACCAACTGAGCCACGTCCGCACGCGCCAAAGCGCAAGGGGTAGGATAGCGAAGCGTTTGCGCTCGCGCAAGGAGCACTTGGCGCTCGACGGGCCTTCATTTCGGGGACTGGCGCACCGCGCAAGAGGTCGGTACAATACCCAACACTGCGCTGGTCGCAGACATGGGCGCTTAGCTCAGGGGGAGAGCACTTCCTTGACACGGAAGGGGTCGTAGGTTCAAATCCTACAGTGCCCACCATGTAATCGACGGAGGCCTCGGCAGCAATCGCCGGGGCCTCCTGCTATCGCTATGCTGTCTGGTGCCGATGCTTGTTCCTGACGTCCATACAAGGGAGAGCCGGTGAGCGGGCAGTATCTCAGCTTCCTGAGCGTGTACGCGCTCGCGCTCGTCGCGGCGTCCCTGGTGGTTCTGACCGAGAGGGGACAGACGCTGCTACTCTATGCAGTAGAGCGTCTGGGCAGTGGTCTGGGGGTCGGGCCGTGGGGATTGCTCGACACCTTCGGGTACGACGGACCGAAGGGGGAGATAGGCATCGCTGAGCGCGCGTCGCTCGCGGAGTCCTACATCGCCTCGGCCGAGGGCCAGATGTTTCTCGGAGCTCGCGTCGTCCTCTGGGTGCTCATCGCCGGCTTCGTGGCGTGCGCCGTAGCTGCCATCGTCATCATCGGCGTCCTGCCTCCGCTCGTCGAGGGCGGCATGTGGTCGTACGACACATACGAGAACGCAGCGATGCTCGTCGTCTACAGCACTGCAGTAGGAGGGCTGGCGATGGGGGCCGGTCTCGTCACGTGGCTGCTGCGTCGAACGCTGCTGCTCAACCGCACGGACGGGTGCGCGATCGTCCGCGACCTGCTCATGGCCTCGCGTGCCGACCATCTGTCACCGGATGCTCGCGTCGCGTTGGCGAGCGGATCGTCTCCGCGCCTCGAGAGGATGCTGCGTCGTGCAGCCGTCTAGCGCCCACGGGACGGACGATGAGGGCTTCGCTTCGTGGAGCTCCTTGTGGCCCTCAGCCTGCTGCTGATCACTCTGGTCGCCGTCATGGGCTTGTCGACGACCTCCTCGTTCATGGCCGGCGCCGCCCGTCAGCGCGCGGCGATGGTGAACGCCGGTGCCGGCTACCTCGAGCGGGTGCGTCAGGAGCCCTTCGCCACGGTCGGGACGCCGAGTGGGACTCCTACAGGCGACCTCGTCGCGGTCGTCACGACCAGCGCGCCGTACGTGATCACGGTGACGCCGAGCGTCTCATGGGGTCGGCCCGAGGAGCCGACGAACCATGCGTTCAAGACGGTCACACTCTCCATCGTCTCCTCGCTGCTGCGGGGCGGATCGCGAATGACCTACAGCACGTCGGCTGTCGTTGCCGATGTGGGGACGGTCGCGGACGCGGACGGCCTCAGAAGCTCCGTACGATCGGCCGGCTTGGTGCTACTGCCTTTCGGTGTCGTCTGGGCGGGCCCTGCCTGGAGCGTGCCGACCTCTCTTGACGCACGCGCGAAGCCGGCCCCCCGACAGCGGGTGACCGCATGACGGCGGCCACGGCGGGCCGCGAGGACGGTATCACGCTGCTGGAGCTGCTACTGGTGGTCGCCCTCATGGGGACGGCCTTGTCGGTCATGTTCGGCGCGGTCCAGGTGCTCAGCAGGTCCGCGTCGGCCAGCACGGAGGAGAGCGCCGCCGCCCACGATCTGTCGTATTCCATGGAGCTTCTCAGCAAGACGATCATGGGCGGCACGGTGCTCTATGCGAACGACAACCAACTCGTCGTGTTGACGCGGGGCTCCGGCGTCTCATGGCAGGTCAACAGCATCACGGCCACCAAGGGCGTCGATCCCGCTTCGACTCGCGGGCGGTTGATCTGGGAGCGGTGGTCGTGCGATGCGAGCGGTACGGCTCCTACCGGGACCTATCACAACGTGTGGGTCATGAGCGACCGCAACGTCAACCGGTATACGGCGCCCCCGATCGCGCTGTTCGCGTACTACAAGAGTTCGACGGACTCCAGCCTGATGGGCGCCGGCGACCGGTTGATCTCGTCAGGCGGCCGGGTCTCAGCATTCACCGGCACGCTGCCCGACGGGTACCTGCCCACAGCGGTAGGGCGCATCCGACTGCACGTCGCGTCGGCGTTCAACGCGGGCGTTCGCGACGACCTGCGCGACATCGTTCTGCGTTTGGGGAGCTGACATGGACGAGACACAGCGTGCATGGAACGACGACTCGGGTATCGCCCTCGCCATCGTGATGGGCATCATCGCGCTGATGGTGCTTCTGGCCACCGGCGCCTTCTACCTGTCCAGTCAGACGCTCTTGGAGACGACGATGGCCGGGCGACACGACGCCGCCTTCCAGGCCGCCAGCTCGGGCATCGTCGTGGCGTTCACCAACGTCAGGTCCGCGCTGACCACCACCATGCTGCCGACCGGCACGGTGGTGACCGGCAGCATCGCCTCATCGTCCGCTGCCTACACTGCGGTGGCGACGCTCAATGCGGCCAGGAAGGCGTATGAGTGCACATCGACAGGCACCACGCCCGATGGCACCAAAGAGGTCGTCATCTCGACGTTCACGATCACTGCCCCCGGTTCGTCGTGGCTGCCGTACGGCAGCCACGTCTTCTACTTCGGCGGAGCCACTGCCGGCAGCGTGAATGGCAACGGCACGATCACCGGGCCCTTCTTCGTCCTCTATCCGCCGCCCGTCCCGCCGGCGTCCTTCCCGACATTCCAGATCAACGGGAACGAACGGATGAGCGGGGGTCCGCTCTACATCCAGAACGGGAACTTCTCTTCCAACAAGGCCGCGGCCACGACCGTGAACGTGTACACGAACGGCACCGTCAACGGGTCCATGGTCAACGGGGTCGACAACGGATCGCACTTCATCCGCTGGCCCTTGGAGGCGACAGCCGCGCTGTCCGTGACCCGTGTCGACCTCAACTCCGGCCCGAGCTCGTTCCTGCCCACGTCGCTGGCCAACGCGACCGCACAGTCGAGCGACAACGTCCTGGGCACCACGACGACGGCGGTCCAGGAGGTCACCCAAGTCGGCGTTCCGAACACGTACGTCTCGCAACGCGGTCCGAACGTGGTCGCGAGCGGTCCGTACAAGGTCGTGGGAAGTTCGACCGCGATCACCGGCCTCGCCATCACCAACGCGACCGCGTCGTTCGGCCGGATCTCGGGCGGCCTCCACGACGACTTCGCGTACGACAAGGCGAGTAGCACGCTGTACGTCGAGGGGACGGTCTACGTCTGGGGCAAGCTCACCATCAGCAAAGCGGTCAGCTACGTCGGCAACGGCACGATCGTGTGCTCGGGCGACGTGCAGATCGGTGCCGATGTCCTGCCGAAGACCGGCGGAAGCCAGCCGCAGCCGGACGCGACCCATCTGTTGTGCGTGTTCACGGCGGGCACGGCGACCTTGCCTACGAACGGCGTCAAGTTCACCGGAGCGGTCTACGCGGTGGGTCCGGTGTCCGTGCCTGCGAACAACCTGGTGCTGCAGGGTTCGTTCGTCGCAGAGGGTGGCCTGAGCAACGCGCAGAACAGTCCGGACATGACGGCCATCCCGCTCATCGGGACGTACATGTCGCCCGGCATGCCCAACCTGGTGAGCACTTCCGGTGGCGCCGGCGGGTCCGCCGGACTCCGGATGACCGCGTGGCGTCGCCTGTAGGCTCGGCGATGTGTGCCCGCTCGCTTCGCCCGCCCGAGGTGGGGCTTCGGTGCGGCGCACAGCGGTCGCGCCCCGCGCCTCGCGCCTCTATCATGGTGGAGCAGTCCCCTCGAAGTGACGGACAGGGGGATCCATGGCCGATCCCGGCCTCGTGCGCATACGAGTCAGCAAGAACGGCCCCTACCTCGTCGACGGGACGGTGCCGATCGCGAGGCAGTCCATCCTCGTGGACGACAAGGGCGAGAGCGTCGCCTGGGCGGAGAGCGAACGCGGCGAACGGGGCAGTTGTGCGTTATGCCGCTGCGGATCGTCGGGCGTGAAGCCGTACTGCGACGGCACGCACCAGACGATCGGGTTCGACGGGACCGAGACGGCGTCCCGCCGGCCCTACGCCGAGGCCGTCACTTCGATCGAAGGCCCCTCGCTCGTCCTGATGGACCAGGTCGAGCTGTGCGCCGAGGCGCGATTCTGCTCCGCCAAGGGGAGGATCTGGCGGCGCGTGGCGGACGACGACGACGAATCGCGCGACGTCGTGATCGAGCAGTCGCAGCTGTGTCCGAGCGGGCGCTACACCGCGGTCGACCGCGCCACCGGCTCGGCCCTCGAGCCCGACCTCGAGACCTCGATCGGCTTGATCGAGGACCCGCAGGCGGGCGTCAGCGGCCCGCTGTGGGTGCGCGGCGGGGCGCAGGTGCTGTCGGCCGACGACGAGCCCTACGAGGTCCGCAACCGCATGACGCTGTGCCGTTGCGGCGGCTCGAAGAACAAGCCATTCTGCGATTCCACCCACGTGGGCATCGGGTTCGACGACAACGAGTGAGTCATCACGGCGCGTCGGCGCCGTGCCCGGCGACAAGAGAGGCCTTCTCCTGATGGCCACCAAGGACGAGATCGACCGAGCGCTGGACCAGGGCGCCCTCCAGGAGCTTCCGCCCAACATCCCGCCCGGGTTCATGGGCGAGGTGGCGCCCAACATGAACAAGCCCGATGACTTCCACCCGTCGCTGAACGCAGGCGTCATCCAGGAGAGCACCTGGGAGACGAACTGGCTCACGATCCTGCTCTGCTACCTGCTGATCGTCGGCTCGCCGGTAGCGGTCTGGATGCTATGGCGCGAGCCGCGGCGCTCCCTGACCGTGAAGGTGGTCGCCACCGCCTTGGGCGTGGCCGGCTACGTCGCACTCTACTGGTACTACTCGCAGCCGCACACGTAGGGGAACCCGACCCTGCTCCGAGGCCTATCTGGCAGGCCGTTTGATAGTAGGCTGCCGGGC
>PKWR01000054.1 GCA_003133285.1 Coriobacteriia bacterium | reverse complement strand
TCCTCGCCGATGATGGCGAAGATGAAGTCGGTGTGAGCGGCGGGAAGGTAGAAGAACTTCTGTCTCGACAGGCCGAGTCCGAGACCCAGGACCCCGCCCGACCCGAACGCCAAACGGGCCTGCAGGACCTGATAGGCGTTCCCCAGCGGGTCCTTGCTCGGATCGAGCCAGGCGGCGATGCGCGAGGACCGGTACGCCGCGATGGGCAGCAGCACGGCGACCCCGGCGACTATCCCGCCCACGGTCGCGGCGACCCACTTCCACGGCAGCCCGCCGATCACCATGACGAAGAAGACCGCGATCAGGATCGACATCGCCGCGCCCATGTCTGGCTGCATCATGACGAGCACGAACGGGATGCCCGCGATCAACACGATCTTGAGCAGGTCGTCCTTGATCGGGCGGGGACGTCGCACGCGATCGGCGAACAGCGCCGCCATCGCCAACACACACCCGAGCCGGGCGACCTCGGCCGGCTGGATCGTGGTGACTCCGAGGTTGAGGGCACGCACGGAGCCCATGTTCGAGCGCCCCATGACCAGCACCAGACCCAGCATGATGTCGCCGGCGGCCAGGACCGCCACGCCGACCCTCTTGATGGCGGAGACCGACAGCCGCGATGCGACGAGCAGCGCCCCGAACCCGAGCACGAGGAAGATCGCCTGACGCTTCACGAAGTACATGGTGTCGGCGTGCTCTTTGATCCCTGTCACCGCCGAGGCCGAGAAGATCATCAACAGGCCGCCGAGCGCCAGGAACACCGTGGCGCCCAGGAGGAGGTAGCGCGCCACGGGCGCGAGCCGCGTCTTCGGATCCGTCACCGTGTCTCCCCCGCGATGCGCATGACGCCGTCCACGAAGCGATGGCCGCGGTCCTCGTAGTCGCTGAACTCGTCGAAACTCGCGCATGCCGGCGAGAGCAGCACCACCTCGCCCGGGAGCGCCGCCGCCGCAGCCAGGGAGAGGGCCTCGAGCATGGTGCCGGTCCCGACGTACGGAGCACCGACGGACGCGAACGCTGCCTCAAGCTCAGGTCGAGATTCACCGTACAGGACCGCAAGCCGGCAGCGCGACGCGCACGCCTCGGCGAGCGGGGTGAAATCGTTGCCCTTGTTCCGTCCGCCGAGCAGGATGATCAGCGGCGTCGACCCGAACGCGGTCAGGGCCTTCATCACCGCGTCAGGGTTGGTCGCCTTCGAGTCGTTGACGTACTCCACGCCGCCCACCGTCGCGACGGGGTCAAGGCGATGCTCGATAGGTTCGAACGTCGCCAGCCCCGCGCGGACCGAGTCGGGAGACGCGCCCATGGCGAGCGCGGCCGACGATGCGGCAAGGGCATTCGACACATTGTGCACGCCGCGGATGAGCAGTTCGTCGACGCGCACCAGGGGGACGGCGCCGTTGCCGGCGTCAACGACCAGCAGGCCACCCTCGACCCTCGCGTCACCGCCGGACAAGCCGACGCGCACCACGCGTACACCGCGGCGGGCGACCGGCTCGGCCCAGCCCGCTGCGCCCGGATCGTCGACGTCGATGACCGCCACGTCCCCGGGACGCAGGTTCGCGAACACCCTCGTCTTGTCGGCCGCGTAGGCCTCCATGGAGCCGTGCCAGTCGATGTGGTCGGGCGTGATGTTGAGCAGCACAGCAATCCTAGGGTGGAAGTCGAGGGTGAGGGCCAGCTGGAAGGAGGAACACTCGGCGACGATGACGCCATTCGCCTCGACGGCGGGCGCCACAGCGATCGCGGGCACCCCGATGTTGCCGACCGCGACCGCGCTCCGGCCGTCCTCGCGCAGCAGGTGCGTGATGAGCGCGGTGGTCGTCGTCTTCCCGTTGGTGCCGGTGACCGCCACGAACGGGGCGACCGACAGCCGGTAGGCCAGCTCGAGCTCGGAGATCACGGGAACGCCGAGCTTGGCCGCGGACTGCATCAGCGGCCGCGACGGCGAGATGCCGGGGCTCGCGACGATGAGGTCCCATCCCTCGTCGGGCACGGAGGCGGCGCCGAGGTCGACCCGCACTCCCTCGGCGTGCAGGAGGCTCGCCGACTGTGCAAGCCGCGGGGTGTCGTACTCAACGAAGACCGCGACGTCGGACGGCGAGGCGCCGGGACGCCCGAGAGCCCAGCGCACGACCGCGTCGCCGCTGCGGCCGAGCCCGAGGACGGCGACGCGTTGGACCTCCGCCACCCCTACCCCACCTTCTTGAGGCTCGACAAGAAGTAGATGGCGAACCCTGCGCCGGCGAGGATGCCGGTGACGATCCAGAACCGGATCATCACCTTCGTCTCGCTCCAGCCCTTCATCTCGAAATGGTGGTGGATGGGCGCCATGCGGAAGATCCGCTTGCCCGTCAGCTTGTACGACACGATCTGGAGGATCACCGACAGGCCTTCGATGACATAGATGCCGCCGATGAGCGGAAGCAGCAGCTCGGACTTCGTGACGACGGCCATCGTGGCCACCGCGGCGCCGAGCCCGAGCGAACCCGTGTCGCCCATGAAGATGTCCGCGGGGTAGCTGTTGTACCAGAGGAACCCGACGCAGGTTCCGGCGATCGCCGCGGCCAGCAGCGAGATCGGCAGATGGTTCTGCCGGAACGCGATCGCGGCGAAGGCGAACATCACGATCATCACGGTGCCGGCGGCCAGTCCGTCGAGCCCGTCGGTCAGGTTGACCGTGTTGCTCGCCGCCACGACCATGACCGCCACGAGCAGCACGTACAGCCACGGGACCACGATCGCGAAGCCGCCGACCATCAGCGTCGACGAGAGCGCTCCGAGGTTCCACGCACCGCCGATGAGCGGCAGGTTCACGACGGCGGAGACGCCGGCCCAGTTCACAGCCAGAAGCCCGACGGTGAGCGAGATGAGCGCCTGCCAGGCGATCTTCGCCGTCGCCGTCAGGCCGAGCGAGCGCTCCTTGACCACCTTGGCGTAGTCGTCGACGAACCCGAGGAGCGCGCAGGCGAGCATCGCGCCCAGCACCAGCAGGCTCTGCCGGTCGATGGAGCCCATGGCCACGTAGACGACGGTCACCACGAGCATGATGAGCACGCCGCCCATCGTCGGAGTCCCCTGCTTGACCAGGTGCCCCTGTGGACCGTCCGCACGGACCTGCTGCCCGATGTTGCGGTACCGGACCAGCCGGATCCACAGCGGGAACAGGGCCACGGCGGCGCCGAGCGCCACGACGGCCACCAGGAAGACCTGGTAGGTCGGGTAGCGTCCGATCTGCAGTAGCAGGCTGAAGCTAGGCATGCGGGGTCAGTATCCCTTCGACGATCCGTTCCAGCTCCATGCAGCGCGACGCCTTCACGAGCACCACATCGTCCGTCGCCACGAGGTCGTCCAGCACCTCCGAGGCCTCCTCGATGCTCGTACAGGGGCGAACGGACGCGAGTTCCATGCCCGCAGCCATCGCGCCGTCGGCGATGCGGCGTGCGCGCTCGCCGATCGTGACAAGCACATCCACGCCCGAGCGGGCAACGACCTCCCCGAGGGAGAAGTGCGCCAACTCGGTCAGCGAGCCGAGTTCGGCCATGTCGCCGAGCACCGCGATCCGCCTGCCCTTGGTCGCCATGTCCGCCAGGGTGGCGAGCGCCGCACGCATGGACGTAGGGCTGGCATTGTACGCGTCGTTGACCACGACGACCCCGCCCGCGGTCGTGAAGACCTGCATCCGCATGTCCGACGTGAGGGCGTGCGCGAGGCCCGCGGCGACCTCGTCGAGTGTCGCGCCGAGCGCAAGCGCCACCGCGGCAGCGGCAGCGGCGTTGTATGCGTTGTGGCGACCGGGGACCGGCAGCGTCGTGCGGGCGGACCCCTCCGCGGTGACGAGGGTCAGCGTCGGCCTGCCGGCCTCGTCCACCTCGATGTCGGTCGCCCGGACATCGACCCCTTCGGACAGGCCGTACCACGTCACCGGAGCCGAGGCGCGCGCCTCCAGGGCCCGGGACCAATGGTCGTCGCCGTTCAGGAAGACCCTGCCGTCAGCCGGTATGCGCGCCACGAGCTCGCTCTTGGCGCGAGCGATCGCGTCCTGGGAGCCGAGGGTCTCCATGTGGGTCTGGCCGATGTTGGTGACCACCCCGTGCGTCGGACGCGCCATGTCGCACAACGCCGCGATCTCGCCCCCGCCGCGCATCCCCATCTCGACGATGAGCACATCGGTCCCGTTGTCGGCCTCGAGCAGCGTCAGCGGGACGCCAAGCTCGTTGTTGCGATTGCCCCGCGTCGCGACCACCGCGCGTCCGACCTTCATCGCTGCGGCGACGAAGTCCTTGGTGCTGGTCTTCCCCGTGGAGCCCGTGATCGCGACCACGGGGCAGCGAAGCGAGGAGCGGTGCGCGCTGGCCAGGGCGCGCAGGGCATCCGCAGTGTCGTCCACGAGCAGGACCGCCGTCTCACCGCGGGACGCTTCCGCCGCGTTGCCCGCGGCCTTGGCGTCCCAGCGCGCGACGACCGCGACCTTCGCGCCCGCGCGGAACGCCGCCGGGACCCAGTCGTGTCCGTCGGCGTGCGCGCCGGGGAGCGCGAAGAAGGCGCCGCCCGCCGGGACAGCCCGCGAGTCGATCTCGACACCCCTGAACATGGCGTCGCCGCTTCCGGCCACGATCGAGGCGCCGGTCAGCTCGGCGAGACGTGCTGCGGACATCCTCACCATCGCGCGCCCAACTCCTCCCGTGCGACCTCGCGGTCGTCGAAATGCACCGTTCTGTCGGAGAAGATCTGGTAGTCCTCATGCCCCTTGCCGGCGATCAGTACCGCGTCACCCGTGCGCGCCAGGCCCAGCGCGAGCGCGATGGCGGCACGGCGGTCGACCTCCGTGTGGTGGTCCGAGGCGGTCGGCGCGAGACCGTCCTGCACCTGGAGGATGATCCCCACGGGGTCCTCGGTGCGGGGATTGTCGCTCGTGAGGACGGCGATGTCCGAGAGCTCTCCGGCGACCCGTCCCATCAACGGCCGCTTGTCGGGGTCGCGGTCGCCCCCGCAGCCGAACACGG
>PKWR01000049.1 GCA_003133285.1 Coriobacteriia bacterium | reverse complement strand
GCCGGGAGCGACCGCAGCCGCGTTGCTCCCAGCTTGACCGGACCGACCGCAGCCACCAGGGGGGTGGGTCGCGTGTACGGACTACCAGGGGCGCATCTGACTCGTCGGGCGATGATCGTCAGCCTCGCAACCGTTGTGGTGTTGGTCGTTGGCTTCTCAGCCATCGCAATCGCTTCCACGAGGGATTCCGCGACGAACTGGTCAAGGAACGCGTCGGGCATGACGTACGGTTCCGGTCTGGATGCTCGGTCACCGCAGGACGAACCCGACCTCATCAAAGTCGAGGCAACCAACGGCAAGGTCGGCTACTCACTGCGCACGGATCTCGAGGGTCCCGAGCCCAAGACACCGCAGGAGGCCCTGCGCATACAGGCGGCCCGAGCAGGCACGGCCCAAGAGATTCCGGTCTACCTGTCCGACGGGATCACCAAGGTCGGCGTGTTCGTCATCGAGTTCTGAAACGTGCCACCGCACACCGGTACAGGGGGTCACAGTGAAACTGGCAACAATCCTCCTCGCAAGCGCGTTCGTGTTGTTCCTGACCGGTTGTGCCACATCGACGAGCGCAACATCCTCTGCGCCGCCAAGTGCAGTGTCGGCGGCTGCCACAGCAGCGCCCGCGACGTCCACGGCGACACCATCGGCCAATACGACTGCGCCGCCGTTCACGCAGGCCGAGGCGCGACTGATGACCGCTCTGGTCAAGTCCTACATGCGCGCGGTCGCGTCGGGGTCGCGGACCGCAGCTACCTCCGCGTTCGTCGCGACGGACTCGGAAGCGGTCGGAAGACGAGTCGCACAAGATATTGCCGGTGCAAAGGCCAATCCCAAGGTTGCCGTCGAGAAGACCATTCGGCTGAGTTGGATCATCGCCAACGGAGACATCATGCCGCCCGCTCGCGCCGGCGAAGTCAGCGAGGGGCAGCGAACCCGGCTGACCGACCTCACCCGTCAGTACGCAAGCGCGGCGCTCGCCACCTTCGAACCGATCGGCGGCGCCTCGAGGAGCTTCTTCGTGGTGCTGAGCGACGAGGCGGCCCGCCTGGTTCCGTAGGCCTGCTTCGCGCCTGGCAAGCGCGTCAACTTGACGCGTCCTGCGAGGCGCACAATGGCGGGGAATAGGCGCGCAGGCTACGCGCCCAACGTTAATCCGAACCCCGGCCACGGCCAGTTGCACACCTCGGACGTTATCGATAGTATGCACGTTGTACGACACCACTATCGATAGGGAGGCCGTGATGGACGCGGTTACCATCTCGCCCAAGTACCAGGTCGTGATCCCCAAGGGCATTCGCGAGTCACTTGGTCTGCGCCCGGGTCAGAAGGTGCAGGCGATCCAGTACGGCGATCGCGTCGAGCTTGTTCCCATCGTGCCGGTTCGGCAGATGCGGGGCTTCTTGCGCGGGATCGACACCGACGTCCCGCGTGAAGGTGACCGCCTGTGAACGTCGTCGACTCGTCCGGGTGGCTCGAGTACTTTGCGGCGGGTCCGAACGCCGACTTCTTCGCCGCCGCGGTCGAGACAACCGATGAACTCATTGTCCCGACTGTCAGTGTCTATGAGGTCTTCAAGCGCGTCTCTCAGCAGCGAGGTGAGGGCGACGCGCTGCAGGCGGTAGCCCTGATGCAGCAAGGCGACGTCGTCGATCTCTCGATCCACCTTGCGCTGGAGGCAGCGCGCACCAGCGTGGCCCTCGGCATCCCGATGGCGGACAGCATCATGCTGGCTACAGCGCAATCGTCGGATGCGACCCTTTGGACACAGGATGCGGACTTCGCTGACATTGACGGTGTCAGGTACGTCGCGAGGCGTGGGTCGGACTGACAAGTGCGTCACCCCGACGCGTTCGGGGTTTGCGCGATACGCTAGGTGAGGGGCGCGCAGGCTACGCGCACAACGTCATGACATGCCTCAGCCCGGGGCGCTGAACACCGTGCAGGAAACATGCGGTGGAATGATCGTGGTCTAGCGGTCCGCCACCTGCGGTCTAGGTAGGACTCTTGATCCCGGGGTCTGACCGGAGCGTCTGTGACCGCCGTCAGCCCCCTCCTGTATGCTGCTGGGAGTGTGCTAACGACTGCTTTGGGGGCTTCGCGTGTCAGAACCGGTGGAGGCGTACTTCTCGCAGCTGCGTGACATACGCGCGTCTGGCGCGGGCGTTGCGGAGATCAGCTACTACGGTCCGCTGGCCGCGCTGCTCGATGAGGTCGGCAAGAACCTCAAGCCCAAGGTCCGGGCGCTCATGCAGTTGCGCAACACGGGTTCGGGGAATCCTGACGGCGGTCTCTTCACCGCCAATCAACTCAAGGGCTGGGAACCCGGAGTCGATCCGCTCGCGGGGCAACTGCCGAGTCGCGGAGCCATCGAAGTCAAAGGCACCGGGGATGACGTCTTCGCCGTGGCCGCATCAGAGCAGGTCGCGCGCTACGTCGACCGCTACGGGCTCGTCCTCGTCACCAACCTTCGCGACTTCGTGCTGGTTGGCAGGGACGCCACCGGTTCGGGAGTGCGCACGCTCGAGTCCTGTCGGCTCGCCGAGACCGAGGCGGGTTTCTGGGCGAAGGTCGGTCAGCCGCGCAAGTTCGCGGCAGACGCGGGGGAGGGGCTCACTGAGTTCCTGCGTCGCGTGCTGCTGCACAACGCGCCGCTCACCGACCCGAAGGACGTTGCCTGGTTCCTTGCCAGTTACGCGCGTACCGCGCGCCTGCGGCTCGAACAGAAGCGCGAGCTCCCGGCGCTTGATGCGCTGCGCGGCCAGCTCGAGGATTCGCTCGGACTGAAGTTCGAAGGCGAGAAGGGCGACCACTTCTTCCGCTCGACGCTCGTACAGACGCTCTTCTACGGCATGTTCGCGAGCTGGGTGCTGTGGGCGCGCGACCGTGACCACGCAACGACGATCTCGTGGGACCAGCGCTTCCAGTGGGAGACCGCCACCGCCACTCTGCACGTGCCGATGGTCTATGAACTCTTCCGCCAGTTCGCTGACGTGCGGCAGCTCGGCGCGCTCGGAATCTCGGAGGTCCTTGAGTGGGCCGAAGAGGTCATCTGGCGCATCGACCGCCCCGCATTCTTCGAGAAGTTCCGCGAGGAACATGCGGTCCAGTACTTCTACGAGCCGTTCCTCGAAGCGTTCGATCCACAGCTTCGCAAGGAGCTCGGCGTCTGGTACACGCCCGACGAGGTCGTCAAGTACATGGTCGCGCGTGTCGACACCGCACTTCGCGAGGAGCTCGGCATAGTGGACGGGCTCGCTGATCCGAGCGTGGTCGTCCTCGACCCTTGCTGCGGCACCGGCGCATACCTCGTTGAAGTGCTGCGCAAGATTGACGAGACTCTGCAGGCCAAAGGCGCCGACGCGCTGACGCGTCAGGACGTCAAGCGCGCGGCGATGGATCGGGTGATCGGATTTGAGATCATGCCGGCGCCGTTCGTGGTGGCGCACCTGCAGTTGGGCATTCTGCTGGCCGAACTCGGAGTGCCATTGAGGGACGCCGACGAGCGCGCTGCGGTCTATCTCACGAACGCGCTCACGGGCTGGGGAAGCGGCGAGGTTGTTCCGCCGAAGGACAAGCGCGTCGGTCCGGGCCAGCTCCACAGCACCGCGCTCTTCCCCGAGTTCGCGGAGGAGCGCGACGCCGCTGACCGCATCAAGCGCGAGCAGCAGATTCTCGTAGTGATTGGCAACCCGCCGTACAACTCGTATGCAGGTATGGCAATTGGCGAGGAGCGCGAACTCAGCGAGGCATATCGCACCACGAAGCGCGTGGCGAGGCCGCAAGGGCAGGGCCTGAATGATCTCTACGTTCGCTTCTTCCGGATGGCGGAACGCCAGATCACTGAGCGGACGGGCCGGGGCGTCGTGTGTTTCATCAGCAACTATGGCTGGCTCGAGAGCCTCTCATTCACGGGAATGCGCGAGCGATTCCTCGAGGTGTTCGACCGCATCCGCGTCGACAACCTGAACGGCGACAAGTATCGCACCGGCAAGCTGACGCCTGAGGGCGAGCCGGACCCGAGCATCTTCTCGACCCCGCACAACCGTGAGGGCATCCAAGTCGGTACGGCGATCGCGACCCTGGTCAAGGGTACGACGAAGCGTGAAGGAGTCGACTACCGGGAGTGGTGGGGCAGCGGGAAGTTGGCGGAGCTGAACCGGACCGCCGACGACGATCGACGTGGCTGGGTCGCCCATGAGCCGCTTCTCGAACTCGGGTTGTCGTTTAGACCTTCATCTGTAGCTGCGGACTACCTTGTGTGGCCCAAGCTGACTGACCTCTTCCCGGTTTCGTTCCCCGGGGTGAAAACGAGCCGGGACGACTTCGTCGTCGACATCGATCGTGATCGCCTCGAGGCACGGATGCGCAAGTACCTCGACCCGGCGGTGAGCGACGGGGAGGTCGCCGCGCTCTGGCCATCGGCGATGAGGTCTGGTGCGCGTTTCGACCCTCTCGCTACCAGGCGACTGCTACTGAGCAGGGGATTCCGTCCCGAGCAGGTCATTCCTTATGCGTACCGTCCGTTCGACGTGCGCTGGCTGTACTGGGAAGCTGAAACGAAGCTGCTCGATGAGAAGCGAGCTGACTACGTGCGGCATGTCGACGGTGTCACCCGCTGGATTTCGGCCGGGCAGCGAGCGCGAATGGGCTCGCTCTACCAGCCCCAAGTCCTCACCGTGCTAGCGGATCACCACTTGGTCGAATCGAACGTCGGAATGTTTCCTGAGCGCCTAGCGGCGCCCGGGGGCCTCCTTCCCGCAAGCGACAACCTGAGCGAACGGGCCGCAGAGTACTGCTCAGAACTGGGCTCTGGGGTGAGACAGCAGTTCGACCACGCATTGGCGATCACCTATGCGCCCTCCTATGTCGCTGAGAACAGCGACGCCCTCGCATCCGACTGGCTGCGGCTTCCCCTTCCGGCTGTAGTCGGCTTGCTTGACCAGTCGGTCTCGCTCGGTGAACGCATCTCCGCGCTGCTGAATCCGTGTGCTCCATTCTCCGGCGGAATGCGTGTGGGCACGCTCTCATCCGAGGCGAGCACCCTGGATCCGACTAGCGACCTCTCGCTGACGGCTCCTTGGGGCATCGCCGGACAGGGTGGGGTCACCATGCCATCGACCGGGAAGCTTGTCGAGCGCGGCTACACGGCCGAGGAGCGTGCAGCCATTGCCGAGGGCGCAGCGACTCTCGGTCTGTCATCCGACCAGGCCATCGGTCTCCTCGGCGAGACATGCTTCGACGTCTACCTAAACGACGTCGCGTACTGGCGCTGCGTACCGTCCAACGTGTGGCGCTACACGATCGGTGGCTACCAAGTCATCAAGAAGTGGCTGAGCTACCGCGAGCGCACGTTGCTCGGTCGCGACCTCAAGCCCGAGGAGGCGCGCTACGTCACCGAGATGGTGCGGCGCATCACCGCCCTCGTGCTCATGCAGCCCGAACTCGATGCGAACTACGAGCGCGTGAAGGCCGACGTGTGGGACTGGAGCAAGATGTCGCGGTGAACGTTCTGAGTAACGTCGAGCAATCAGGTTCCTCCGGGGGGAGCAGGTAGCGCGTGGAGTACGGCGAGGCGAAGGCGGTCGGGGATATCGGGGAGCAGCGCGTTGCCGAGCGGCTGCGCGTGTACTGCAGCGAGAACCCGCCATCGGGCTTCCTGTCCAATGTCCTGGTTCGCTCGGGCAGGATGACGGCTCAATTGGACCATGTGCTCATCGACCCCCACGGGATCCTCATCGTCGAGGTGAAGGTGCGCAACGGTCGTATTCGCGGGACGGCCGACGAGAAGAAGTGGACTGCCGTCTACGGCGGCATGACGAAGACGTTCCAGAACCCGCTCGAACAGTTGCGGGGCCAGCGCAACACGTTGAGCAAGGCGCTGCACGGGATCTCCGACCCCATCGATCTCGACCTGATCCAAGGCGTCGTCGTGTTCGTCGACGCGGACATCAGCGCTCTGGAACTCGACTCGCACAGCAGGAAGCATGTGACCACCCTGGATCGCCTTGCAGCGGCACTGCGGGAGCGCACGACGCAGGAAGCCGCTGGACTCACACACGTCGAGGTCTGCCGCCGATACGAGCAACTGCGATTGCTGGACCAGTCGGCTGACCCGGCGGTCCAGGCGGCCCACGCGGACTACCGTGGCGGCGCGTCCGCAAGCGCGGCCGCACGGGCGGCCGCGCCGAGCCAGCCGCCTCGAACAGCGCCGACCACCACTCCTGGCGACAACGCAAGCCGGTTGGCGTCGGGGAGCGGCTCGAGGTCGTTTGGTTCCGGCACTCGATCACCCGCGTTCGATTCTCCCGGGGGCTGGCGCAGCGCCCCTCGATCAAGGGCGGCCCAGAAGTTCAGGGAGTTTGTCGCGACGCTCGCGGTGTTGGCGCTGTTCTGGGCGTGCGTCGCGACTGGCGCGTTCCAAGGGGCTCTGACCGCCATCTTGCTGCCCGCGCTCCGTTTGAACGCGCCCGCCGCTACCGCTCCTTCCATCACCCCGTCGAGCGCCCCGACACTCGCCCAGGCGAAAGACCAGCTGTTTCAGGTGGCGCCGCAACTCCGGGGCGCGGTGACCGATCTAGAGACCCCGACGACTACTGCGAGCGGCGACTCGGTCACGTATGTGTGGCACTACGCGTCGAAGGCTTCCGCCAGCAGAGTCGTCATCAAGACCTGCGGCCTGGCGCTGGGGCCTGGGGGCGTGCTGCGTGCGGTGCTGCCCGGACAATGACGCGCCGTCTGCTACACTCCCAACCGTTCACAACCGCACAACGCACCCCCGACGGGTGCCCGCCCAGCCCAGCGCCACCAAGCGCGAAGCCGGCGGGAGAATAGGGAAGTCGGTGAGAATCCGGCGCTGTCCCGCAACTGTGATGGACCGCACGTTGGTCATAAGCCAGGAGACCTGCCCGGTCGGGAGCGACCGCACGATGAGGCCTTCGAGGAAACGAGGCCCGCGTCGCCCGGCGGGCTCCTCTCGACCTCCGCGAGGCGCCCACGCCACCCGGACAACACGGAACCCTTCCGAGACGGCCCCCGCACACCGCGGGGGCCGTTCGCGTTCCCTTCGACGTTCTCGCTCCCCGTGCGGGCGGTCACGTGGGCCGAGGACAGCCCGGACGACGAAAGGAACGGTATCAAGATGCACGACGTATCGAGCACGGCACGGAAGGTCACCCGCGTAGTCGCGGGATTGGCCATCGCGGCGGCGATGGCCTTCGCACTCACCGGATGCGGCGCGAAGACCGCGACCGCCCCGGCGCCCGTCACCAAGGTCGCGGCCGGATTCCCGGTCACCATCACCGACGACGCCTCGCGCACCGTCACCATCGACGCGGAGCCCAAGCGCATCGTCTCGCTCGCCCCGGCGAACACCGAGATCGTCTACTCGCTCGGCATCTTCGACCGCGTGGTGGGCGTCACCACCTGGGACGACTACCCGCCCCAGGTCAAGGACGTCGCCAAGATCGGCGACTTCACGACCCCGAACCTCGAGGCGATCGCCGCGGCGAAGCCCGACGTCATCCTGCTGACAGGCGGCGTGCAGGCCGACGTGCTCTCCAAGCTCGAGGGCCTGGGAGCCAAGGTCGTCGTCATCGACCCGCAGGACCTCGACGGCGTGTACTCCGCCATTTCCACGGTCGCGAAGATCACGGGCACGACCGCCAAGGGCGATGAGGTCGTCGCCGGCATGAAGTCGGACCTCGCCGGCATCACCGCCAAGCTAGCCGCCGCCGCGCCGACCCGCGCCTTCATCGAGATCGGCTGGAACCCGCTGTTCACCGCGGGCCCGGGCACGCTGCTCAACGACCTGGTCGTCAAGGCCGGCGGCGAGAACGTGGTCACCCAGAAGGGCTACGTCAGCTACTCCGTCGAGCAGCTGGTCAAGGACCAGCCCGACGTCTACCTCGGCACGCTGAGCTCGATCGGCGACGCAGCGACGCTCGCCAAGCGCCCCGGCTACGCCGCGATCTCCGCGATCAAGGCCGGGCGTGTGTTCTCGCTCACCGACGACCTCGTGTCGCGTCCCGGCCCGCGCGTGGTCGAGGGCGTGCTCGAGATCGCCAAGGCCCTGCACCCCGACCTCTTCAAGTAGGGGAGAAGTACTCGTGGGACGGACGGGGAACAGGCGCGCGGCGTTCGTGCTGCTCCTGCTGGCTGGCGTGCTCGTAGCGGTCTGCGTGGCGGGCGCTGCGTTCGGCGCCGTCCCGATCTCGGGAGCCGACGTGTTCGGCGCCGTGAAGGGCGCGCTCCGCGGGGCCGTCCTCACGCCGTCCCAGGCGCTGGTCATGGACCTCCGGCTTCCGCGCGTGGTGCTCGCCGCGCTCGTGGGCGCGTGCCTCGCGGCAGCCGGGGTCCTGTACCAGGCGCTCTTCCGCAACGCGCTGGCCGATCCCTACATCCTCGGCGTCTCGTCGGGAGCGGGGCTCGGCGCCGCGCTGGCGTTCGCGGCGGGCGGTACCGGCGCCGCGGCGCTGTGGGCCCCTCCGCTCGCGGCGTTCGTGGGTGCGCTGGCGACGATCCTGCTGGTAGCCGCTCTTGCCACGCGGCGCGGCGTCATGGAGACGCTCTCGCTGCTGCTGGCAGGCGTCGCCGTCTCCTACACGCTGGCGGCGATGACCTCGTTCGTGCTCGTCCTGCGCCACGAGCAGATGTCGCGCATCGTCTTCTGGATGATGGGCGGGCTTCAGGGCGCGACGTGGCAGCAGGTCTGGATCGTCGTCGGCATGCTCGTCGCCGGCCTGGCCGTGCCGCTCGTCTACGCGCGTGAGCTCAACATCATGCTGCTGGGCGACGAGCGCGCCGGCGAGCTGGGCGTGAACGTCGAGCGCGTGAAGCGCATCATCCTCGCGGCCGCGTCGCTGGTCGTAAGCGCAGCCGTGTCCGTCAGCGGGCTGATCGGCTTCGTGGGGCTCATGACGCCGCACGCGGCGCGCATCGTTCTCGGGCCCGACCACCGGCTGCTGCTGCCCGCCTCGGTCATCTCGGGGGCCATCGTGATGGTGCTCGCCGACCTGGCGGCTCGCGTGGTCCTGGCACCTGTGGAGCTGCCGGTCGGCATCATCACCGCGCTCGCCGGCGGTCCCGTCTTCGTGTGGCTGCTCATCCGCTCCAACCGGGGGGCGGCGCTGTGAACGCCGGGCTCCGCTACGACGCCGCCTGTGTCGGCTACGACGCACCCGTCGTGTCCGACGCCACGCTGGAGGTCCGCCCCGGCGAGATCGTCGGCCTCATCGGGCCGAACGGAGCCGGGAAGACCAC
>PKWR01000016.1:11311-13263 GCA_003133285.1 Coriobacteriia bacterium | reverse complement strand
GAGCGGGCGACCGGACTCGAACCGGCAACATCCAGCTTGGGAAGCTGACGCTCTACCATTGAACTACGCCCGCGTTCACCGCTCGATGATCCACCACCGCGGCGTCGGTCATTGTACCCAGCCGACGTGCCGTCGGGCAAACCGCGTCGGTCAGACCCCCCGGTGGGGATTGATACGGTTGCGGGTGCGGCGCTCGAGCCAGTAGAGGCCGCCCGCGAGCAGCATCAGTCCGGCGGCGAGTGCCGCCTTCCACGCGGGCACCGGGTCGTCGACCGCGTGCCCGACGCGAAGGACCTTCAGCGACGTCGCATGGATGTCCATGTCGCCGCCGTGCTCCTTGCACGCCGCGTTGAAGGTCCCGGTGATCTCGACGATCGCGCCTTCATGCTTGTAGTCGCCGTAGGTGTCGATGGTCTTCGTGAGCGCGGCGGGCACCCAGATGGCCATGCCGGAGTTGTAGCCGGCGAGCTTGGCGCCCTCCTCGACGTTCTTCTCCATGTACGCGTCGTCGTTGAGGTGCACCCAGGCGTAGTCGCCTCGGACCATGACCTCGCCGATGGCCTCGCCGTGGAACGTGACCGTCTTGCCGTTCCAGAACAGCCCCTTGGTGATGTCGCCGGGGACGTTCATGTGGTTGACCAGCTCGGTGCTGCTCGGGTTGTTCGGCGGGAACGCGACCTGGGCGACGGCCGCCGAGACCGACGCGGCCACGAAGAAGACCGCGGCGACCAGAACCATCAGGAGTGTGCGGATGCGCATGCTCACTTGCCCCTCACCACCGCGTAGCCGTACCCGATCAAGGCGAACACACTCATGAACTCGAGCCGGCCGAGCCACATCCCGAGGATGAAGGTCACCTTCATGACTGCCGGCATGAATGGCGAGGTCACCCCGCACGAAAGGCCGGTGTTCGACGCCGCAGAGACCATCTCGAAGGCGGCCTGCTCGAGGGGATAGCCGTACAACGTGCCGATGATCGTGCCGACGGCGTAGAGCGTCAGGTACGCGATGGTCACCGTCATGGCGCCACGGACGAGGCCGTCGTCCAGCCACGTGTCGCGGATGTGGTGGTACTTCTCCATGATGACCGCCGACTCGGGCGAGATCATCCTGCGGATGTCCTGCAGCAGGGCCTTGCTGATGACGCCCATGCGGATACCCTTGATGCCGCCGCCCGTCGAGCAGGCCGACGCGCCGATCGCCATGGCGACGGTCGTCAGGACCAACCCGACCGGGCCCCACTGGGTGACGAAGGAGCGGGCGTAGATCGTCGAGAAGCCGGTCGTCGTATGGCCCGACGCGAGCTGGTAGAACACCTTGCGGAACAGCGACATCGCGTCCGGGTACACGTTCGCCTTGGCGAGGAAGAACGTGGTGACCATGGTGACGATCGAGAGCGTGACGAAGAACGAGATCGTCTCGACGTTCTTGCGGATCTCCTTGCGGTTCCCGGTCCACATCGCCCAGTGCAGCGCGAAGTTGAACGAGCCCGCGATCATGATGACGATACAGATGACCTCGTAGCCGATGTCGTGGAACCAGAAGGTGTTGTACGACTGCGGCGCGAAGCCGCCGGTCGACCAGGCGCCCATGAAGACCCACAGGCCGTGGAAGAACGCGCGCACGGGGCCCTGGCCGAGCATCATGCCGCGCACTCCCAGGAACAGGGTGCCGATGCCGAGCCACGTCAGCGAGACGAGCCAGATGGCGCGGGCGGTGTGGATGACGTTCGGCAGCAGCCGCTCGTCCTTGCCCTCGCCCACGTAGACCTTGTAGGCGCCGGCCGTCCCCTTGAACAGGAAGGTGAGCGCGATGACGACGATGCCCTGGCCGCCGGCGTAGGTGAGCAGGTGCCTCCACATGCTGAGGCCCATCGACACGTGGTCGAGATCCTGCAGCAGGTAGAGGCCGGTCGTCGTGTAGCCGCTCATGACGTCGAACAGGGTGTCCAG
>PKWR01000016.1:0-11287 GCA_003133285.1 Coriobacteriia bacterium | reverse complement strand
GAAGCAGGCCATGATCGCGACGATGAAGTCGATCGCGGTGTCCCACTCGGCGAACCCGATCGCGGTCGCCAGCGGGATGAGCATGAGCAGACCGACACCGATGATGACCTTGCCGGTGTACTTGCCGATGACGAGATGGTCCTCTTTGCGCGGGCGGACGATCACTTGAACACCGCCACTGCAACGACAGCCATGACGAAGGCGAACAGCGTCATCCCGAGTATCCAGAGGCTCTCGTGGATGACACCGAGCGCGTAGTCGGTGATCTGCTGGCGCCTCGTGGCCTCGGGACGGGGCATGTCCACCATGGCTCTACTCCCCGGTCAGCGCGCGCTTGAGGTTCGCTTCGTGCTCGACGCCCGTGAAGGCGACGATCACGTCGCCCGCCTGCAGCGTCGTCTCGCCGTGGACCGTGATGACATCCTCGCCCCGGACGATCGCGAAGAGCACGCAGTCGACGGGGAGGTTGAGGTCGCGGACCTTCTTGTCGCACACGCGGCAGCGGTCCGTGGGCAACTCGATCTCGACGACCGCCATGTTGCCCTTGCGCAGGTTCGCGAGGGTGCGCATGTCGCCGATCGCCGTCTCCTCCTCGATCATCCTCGCGATGATCGAGGTGGACGAGATGGCCTCGATGCCGAGCGCGTTGAAGATGTGCTGGTTCTTCGGGTTGTTGACGCGGGCCACGCAGCGTGGGACTCCGAAGGCGGTCTTGGCGAGCTGGCAGCTCACGAGGTTGTCGTCGTCGTCGCCCGTGACCGCTGCGAACACGTCGGCGTGGCCGACGCCCGCGTCCTCCTGGAAGGAGACGTCGCAGCCGTCTCCCAGGATGATGAGCGGGTGCTTCGGCAGCTCAGAAGCGAGCTTCTCGGCCACGACCTGCCGCTTCTCGATTAGCGCGATGGTGTGGCCGCTCTCGAGCAGAGTGTTGGCGAGGAAGCTGGCGACCTTGCCGCCCCCGTTGATGACGATGAACATGGCCTCAGCTCTCCATATACTTCTCGACGCGGGCGAGGCCCTCTTCCTTCACCGCGGCGACGACGACGTCGCCCGGCTGCAGCATGGTGTCGGGAAGCGGGATGAAGGTCACATTGCCGCGCGACATCACGGAGAGACGGAACTGATGCTCGATCTCGATGTCGCGGACGCGCTTGCCTGCCACGCCGGCACCCGTGCGGAACTCGATGACCTCGACGTCCCCGAGCGTCTGCACGTGGTGGCCGTGGCCGGCCTCGATCTTCTCGAGGAGGCTCTCCGCCACGAGGGTGGTGCCGCAGACGTAGTCCATGTCGAGCTGCTGGTAGGTGCGCTCGCGCTGCGGGTTGTAGAGCCGCGCCAACACGTGACGCACACCGAAGATCTTGCGGGCGACCTCGGCGGCCATCAGGTTCGTGTTGTCGAGGTCGGTGACCGCCGCGAACACGTCGGCGGTGCGGACGCCCGCTTCGATGAGGACCTCCTCGTCGAAGCCGAGCCCCTTGACGGTGACCCCGTTGAAGGTCGAGCCCAGACGCTTGAATGCCGAGTCGTCGCGGTCGATGACCGTGACGTTGTGTCCCTCGACCGACAGCATCGTGGCCAACTGCGAGCCGACGCGCCCGCACCCGACGACGATAGCGTTCATATGGTGTGCCCCATCCCCTGTACCGGTCTGAAGCTCCGCGCCCGTGCGCGGAACACCGACACGCTACGCCCAGGGTGCGCAGGCGGTCAATCGAGGGAGCCGTTAAGAATCTGTGTATGTGCGCGGCCCGCACGCCCGCGACCCCCGCGGACACCGTTAAGCGAGCGTTCAGACCCGTTCCGGTCGAACTCCCCGCAACGAGAAGGAGCCGGAACGCTGCGTGCGTTCCGGCTCCCGTTCGAACAAGCGGCGCTCGTAGTGCGTCGCGGTCTGTGAAACTACGCGCCGATCTTGAAGATCTTGGTGCCACAGGACGGGCAGATGCCCTGCGTGGCCGGACGGCCGTTCTTCATGGTGATAGCGACGGCGTCCTTCATTTCCTTCTTGGCCTTGCACTTGACGCAGTAACCTTCCTTGGCTGCCATGCTCGTGCCACCTCCTCATCGCGCGATTATCGCGGTCCGTACGCTGCCCGTGAGGGCTTCACACAAAGGTCGACGCCCGCTCACGGGTGCGCCCCCTGTATCACTCTACACATTCTCCGCCGTTCGTGAAGCACCCATACCCTCTCGAGCACGCACGAACCGGCGCCCGACGAGCGTCAGGACCGCCGCGGAGAGCAGGACGAGCGCCGCCCAGCACGCCCCCGAGGCGATCCAGAACGGCTCCGGGAACAGCCTGACGAGCAGGGAATCGGCCGGGAAGGTCCAGGTCCCGCTCGCAAAGAACAGCGAGTGGAAGAAGGCGAACAGCGCCTCGAAGTCGGAGAACGCCGCGATCGCCGCGAGCACGACCGCGCCCGCGAGGGCCCACGCCGCAGCGAGCATGCCGGCGCGAAGCCGGGCGAAACGCCGCCGCCCGATGCAGGCAGCCACGTAGGCCGCGAGCAGCAGCGCCGCGCTCCCCGTGGCGAGACGCGCGCCCGAGATCACGCTCCGAACGTCGTGGAGGTGGCTCGACGCGGCGGCGTCGAATGCCGGCTGCCCCTTCCAGGTCACGGGCAGCGGGTCGAACTCGGTGTCGGCGACGAGCGCGCGGACCGCGCCCGACAGGTGCACGACGTCGGCGGTCGGCAGTCCCGACGATGCGGGAACGCCGAGCGCCTGGACGAGCGCGGAGGTATAGACGGGGACCGTGAGCGCGAGCGCCGAGGAGCCGACGCACAAGACGACCCACAGCAGCGTGGCGAGCACCGTCTCGCCCGCGCGCAGGACGACGTCCCTGCTCATGCGAACGTCGTCTCCGAACGGCCCACGACCACGCGGTTCCCACCCTCCGCCGCGGCGCGCACCAGCGCGGCGTCGGTAGCGCTCAGGAGCTCCGACGCGGTGCGGCCGTCGCGCGAGTAGGCGGCGACCCCGACGCTGACCGTCACGCTGCGGTCGTCGTCGAGCACGGACGCGACCCCCGCCCGCACGCGCTCGGCCAAGAACTCGCCCCCTTCGGAGGAGGCCTCGCTGTCCTCGGGAACGAGCAGCGCGAACTCCTCGCCGCCATAGCGCGCCGCGAGCACCAGACAGGGCTCGCCGGCCTCGCAACCCGAGGCCTCGCGGACCACCTCGGCGATCAGATCGATCATCCGGTTCCCGGCCTCGGTCCCGAACACCTCGTTGAAGTGCGCGAAGTCGTCGATATCGGCGATGATCACGGACTCGCCGCGACGGAACCGCCTGGCCCGCTCGAGTTCCACGGAGAGCTCGCGGCGAAGGTAGGTCCGGTCGTAGAGTCCGGTGCGGCTATCGCGCACGGACTGCTTGGCGAGCGCGCCCATGCGCTCGCGGTTCACTCTGGTGAAGAGGACACCGACCGAGGCGGAGCCGAGGATGACGGTGAGGGTCCACAGGGCGCGCACCGCGACGTAACTCCCGACGAGTTGGAGGTCGTTGCGGACGAAGGGCATCGCCATGTGCGGCAGCACCCGCCAGTACACGAGGCTCACGACGAGCGAATAGGCGATCGCAGCGAGTCCGACGACGCCCCACACTTCCCGGCGGTTCGGCAGGATGAGCGCCGCCTCGAGCACGAAGAGGTAGTAGAGCGCGTCGAACCAGGAGTACACGCCGCCCGAGTAGTAGACGAGGACGGTGACCACGAGGATGTCGAGCACGAGCGCGGCCGCGTTGAACGCCGCGAGGTTGCCGAAGCTGCGGTAGGTGCGCTGGTAGTAGGCGTTGTACACGAGCACGAGCAGCAGCGCACCGGCCGGGATCACCATGCGCGGGGCCAGCGCCGGCGCCTGCCCCGCGAGCGCGTAGATGCCGATGCCGAGGACCGAGAACGCGGCGATGGCGGCGACGATCGCCCACCGGAGCCGGATGACGAGACCGACGCGCTCGACGTTGGCCGCGAGCTCCTCGATGTCGCTCTGGCTCGGCTGGTCGCGCCACATGATGGTCAGGCGCCGCTGCAGCGCCTTGTTGAGCCGCCCGGCTTGCACGAGTGAGCTACAGCTCCTTGATCAGTGCCGTCACGAACTCGACCGCCGTCTCGATGTTCGCTTCGTTGACGTCGTCGATCGTGTCGGTCGTCCAGTGCCAGTTCGGGATGCGTCCGTTGACGTCGAAGGCCATGACGGACATCGCATGGTACCCGCGTGCCAGCGCGGGCGTCGCGTCGGTCGACAGCCCGCGGTACTCGTGCCCCTTCACCGCAAGGTCCGCCTCGCGCACGGCGCGTCGCGCGGCGCTCAGCAGCCGGCGATCGGAATCGTACCGACGAGCCATGCCCTCACGCGTGACGTAGGACAGCGAGCCCGCTCCGATGTTGTCGAGGTTGATGATCGCGGCGTCGTGCAGATCGGGTCCATGCTCGGCGAGGAACGCCCGCATCCCGAAGGTGCCGACCTCCTCGGCGCCGGTGGCCACGAACCAGATCTCCTTCTCGGTGAGCTCCCGATCGACGTTCATCGTCACCCGGCGGCGGATCCGCGCGGCGATGCTGGCCGCGAAGTCGGGATCGTCGACGCTCTCGGCACCCGCCGAGCCGCCCTTCCAGCCGCTGGAGTCGTCATCGTCCTCGTCGGAGAAGTTGTCCCACGACCCGATGCTGGTGCCCTTCTTGCGCGCGTCGAAGTCCTTGTCGATGCCCAGCCAGTCCCGCACGCCGTGGCGCTCGCCGGTGGGCTCTTTGCGCGCGCCGCCGAACAGACCGCGGCGCGGCTTCTCGTCATGCTGTCCGGCGGCATCCGCCGATTCGACCGGTGTGAACGGCACCGTGTCGTCGCTCAACGAGGGTCCCGTCGACCGCAGCGGGACGCCATCCAGCTCGATATCGAACTCGAGATCGGGCTGGGGAGCCGGCTGCTTGTGCGGGACCGTCGGGGCGGCGCCGAACAGGCGCGCGGCGCGCTCGGCCTCCGGGTCGGGGGCCGTGGACACGGCCTCCTGCTCCTTGGCCTTCAGCGCATGAGCGTAGGAATCGAGGCCGAGGGACGTCTGTCCGGTGATCACACCGGTGTCCCAGGAGATGTCGTCGTCGGTCCAGCTCTCGACCGGCCGCGCGGGTGCGGCGACCGGCGAGTAGGACAGCAGCGAGCCTTCGGGCACGACGTCGGCCTCGCGCGCTTCCTTCTCGCCGTGCGTGATGTGGGCGTCGCGCGTCAACGGCTGCAACGTGTCGGACTCGGGCACGAGTCGATCGATCAGCCCCAGCAGCGCCGCCACTCCCGAGGCGTTGTCGTTGGCCCCCGGCGTGTACTTCATGAACAGCTCGCTATGGACGTCGATCAGCAGCGGCACCAGGAGGTAGGCCGCCGGCACGAGCGTCGCATACCAGGCCCACGGCTCGAGGCGGGATGCGAACGGCAGCAGCCTGGCCGCTACCAGGACGGGAACGGCGAACGTGCACACCTTCATCAGAGCGAAGGCGGCGGCGCGGTTCTTCACCATCCCGGGGCTGGAGGCCAGCGACGCGCGGGCGGAGTCGTAGTGAGCGACGATGACGACCTTCGCGACCCGCTCTCCCCTGCCCGACCGCGGGATGTGGCGCGCGATCACGTTCTGGCTGGGGCCCTTCCGCATCAGGGAGGTCAGGCCCCACCGGGTGTCCAGGTCGAGCCAGAACACCACGGCCACCACGACGCCGATCGCGAGCGCGATCCACGGCGACCAGCGGGAGGCGATCGCGGCCGCGATCGTGAGCGTGTGGTAGAGGACGCACGCCCACGAGGAGGTGCGCGGGCTGTCGAACTCCTGCATCTGGGCTGTCATGCCACGCGACTCGAACGAGTCCCGGATGTAGGCGGCCGCGCGCTCCTCGGCGTCCGTGGTCGCAGGCCTCGGCCCGATCGTCTCCGAGAGATGCTCGACATGCGAGATCAGCGCGCCCATCAGGAGGCCCCTTCCGACTGCGGCCGAGCGGCTCCTGCGGCCGGGTCGTCGCGTCACCTCGAAGGATATACCACCTCGCGCGTCACGGGTCCTTCGACCGGGTCCGATGTCGGTCCGGTGGGCGCACGCAGAGAGGGCCGGCGCCTCTTCAGGCGCCGGCCCTCTCGATCTCGCGGTCTAGCCGCGCGTGTGGCAGCGGCCACACTCGTTCATGCGCAGGACCGCGTGCTGCACCTGCAGCACCGGGTCGTCACTGTGACAGACGCACCCCGGGATCGGGATGACGAACCGCGCTTCCACGGCGGGCTGCCGGTTGGCGGCGACCTCTGCCGCGTACGCCGCTCGAGCCTCCGCGGACGGCGGCTGCATCCCCCCGAAGAGGTAGAGCACCGTGGCGGCGACCGCGAGCACGGTCAGCGCGACACCGGTGCCGATCAGCCAGCGCTTGATCCTCACGGCCTATGCCGCGCCGAGGATGGCGTCGAGGTCGGCCTGCGCGTTCTCGCCGATGGGCTTGATCGCGAAGTTGTCCACGAGCACCTGCAGCACGTCCGGCGTGATGAACGCGGGCAGGGTAGGTCCGAGGCGCATGTCGGTGATGCCCAGGTACAGCAGGCTCAGCAGGATCGCGACGGCCTTCTGCTCGTACCAGGACAAGATCATCGACAGGGGCAGCTCGTTGACGCCGACGCCGAACGCGTCCGCGAGCGCCATCGCGATCTTGATGGCCGAGTACGCGTCGTTGCACTGGCCCACGTCGAGCAGGCGCGGGATCCCGCCGATCTCACCGATCTTGTGGTCGAAGAAACGGAACTTGCCGCAGGCGAGCGTCAGGATGACGGTGTCAGACGGCGACTGGTCGACGAAGTCGGTGTAGTAGGAGCGGCCGGGCTTGGCCCCGTCGCATCCTCCGACGAGGAAGAAGTGGCGGATCGCGCCGCTCTTCACCGCATCGATGATCGCGGGCGCGACGGACAGCACGGCATCACGGGCGAACCCGACCATGACGCTGCCGGCGTCGAGCGTGTCGGTGAAGCCCGGGAGGGCGAGAGCACGCTCGATCACCGCGGAGAAGTCCCCGCTCGGCACGTGGACCGCGCCCGGCCACTGCACGTTGCCGGTGGTGAGGATGTTCTCGAGGTACTCGGCCTTCGGCGCCTGGATGCAGTTGGTGGTCATCAGGATCGCGCCGGGGAACGCGGCGAACTCGCGGCGCTGGTTCTGCCATGCCGTGCCGTAGTTCCCATAGAAATGCGGGTACTTCTTGAGCCCCGGATAGCCGTGCGCCGGCAGCATCTCGCCGTGCGTGTAGACGTCGATGCCCATGCCCTGCGTGGCTTCCAGCAGGTCGGCAAGGTCCTTGAGGTCGTGGCCCGAAACGACGATCGCCTTGTTCGGGCGGTGCCCGAGCGGCACCTCGGTCGGGACGGGGCTGCCGTAGGCGCCGGTGTTGGCCGCGTCGAGCAGCTCCATGACGCGCAGGTTGGCCTTTCCGGCCTCGAGCGCCAAGGCCACCCATTCGCCCACGCCCAGCGACGGATCGGCCAAGGACGCGAACGCCTTGTAGGTGAACGCCGACACCTCGGGATCGCTCTGACCGAGGATGCGCGCATGGTCGGCGTACGCGGCGATGCCCTTGACGCCGTAGATCGTGACCTCCATCAGCGAGCGGACGTCCGCGTCGGCGCCGCGGTCGGCGAAGTGCCCGACAGCGATGGCCTGCGCGGTGAGCGCGTCGAGGTCCGCGGCCGGCTCGAACGCCAGCGACGCGTCGTCGTGTGCCGGTGCGCCGCCGGCGGCGGTGACCTTCGCGGCCAGCGCGATGCGTGCAACGTGCAGGTCGCGGACGACGCCGGCGAGCGAGGCGTCGTCGAAGTCCACGTTGGTCACGGTGTGGAAGATCGCCTTGTCGACCAGCTCGTCGAGGGCGGGGTCGGTGACCCCGTGCTCGCGGCCCGCCACGGCCCACAGCGAGACAGCGACGACCTCGTGCAGGACCAGCTCCTGCAGCGCCGACACCGTCGGCTTCTTCCCGCAGACTCCCACGGTCGTGCAGGCGACGCCGTTGAGCGTCTGTTCACATTGGTTGCAGAACATGTGCAGCTCCTTCGTGTGGATCCTCGGTCGGTTGTCGGCTATCCGTGGATGAGCGCGGGCAGGCAGCGAGTGCATACCCACGTCGACGTGCCCGCGGTGCGCACGGGCAGCAGCGGTGCGTGGTCCTCGTCGGTCCCGCAGTTGAAGCAGACCTGCGGGATGTAGGTGCGAGGCGCGACCGCGGCCTGCTCCTCGACCGCCTCGTGGTCGAACGGCACCGCCTCGCGCTCCTCGACCGTGAGCGCGCCGGTCGGGCAGACGCCGAGGCAGAAACCGGCGCCGTCGCACAGCTCTTCGCGCACGACCTTCGCCTTGCCGTCGATGATCACGATCGCGCCTTCGGCGCACGGGCTCACGCACACGCCGCAGCCGGTACAAAGGTCCTCGTCGATCCTGACGATCTGTCGGGTCACCGTGGTGCTCATGGTCTTCCTATCCCTCGTGTTCGGCAGCGCTCTGCGCGCCTGCCGCCTTGCGTGCGTTCCGGCTCTCGATCAGGTGTCTGACTCCTTGGACCGCGTAGCCGTGGAACATCGATCGGGGTCCCGCGTAGCGCATGACGTCGCGCATGTACTCGCGCATCGCGGGCTTGTAGCAGTGCGTGTCGCAGTTGCTGCAGAAGGGCTTCGGGTCCTTGGGGCAGAACGCGCGGCGCTGTTCGGCGTAGACCAACAGCTCCGCGCACTCCTCGCAAACCACCGGGGCCCTGCGCCCGTAGACACCGAGGACCACCCCGTCGGAGGCGAGCGGGGCTCGGACCGCTCCGCGGTGCTTCCCGCGGCAGTAGATGCCGGTGAAGTCCCCGAGCAGGCGCGTGTCGGCACGGGCCTTCGGGTCGGACATCTTCTCGGCGAAACGGTCCTGCATGTGCGGGTCCCTCTCTGCAGCCGTGGGGAACGGTGGCCCCATGCGTTGTACCCCGTGGGCGGAGGGACACACATTGACATGTGTCAAACTCGACCGAGGCGTGAGGGATCCCCGCGCCGAACGTCCACGTCCGGAGGTCGATGTGTCCGAGGCCAGGCCCGATGTCTACGCAGCGCTGCGCGCGTGCCGCCTGTGGCGTGGCGCCGACGACGCCTCGGTGATGGCGCTCGCGGCGCAGGCCCGCGTCGAACATGCGGCGCGCGGCCGCGTCCTGGCGCAGGAGGGGGACAAGCCGGACCGCTTCGGCGTGGTCGTGGCGGGCCGCGTGCGCGTCTACCACCTCGGCGCCGACGGCCGCGCGCTGACCTTCGAGACCGCAGGGAAGGGCGAACCCGTGGCCGCCGTGGCCGCACTCGCCGGTACCCGCTATCCCGCGAACATCGATGCCGCGACCGACGCGACCATCGCGTGGCTGCCGCGCGAGACGCTCTTCGAGCTCATCGAGTCCCAGCCGACGGTACTGCGCACGATCGTCGCGGACCTGGCCAACCGCGTGGTCAACCTGACGGCCGTCGCGACCAGCCTGTCACTCGACGTCCCGTCACGGCTCGCCGGCTACCTCTTCCAGCGCGCGCTCGCTGTCGGCGACTCGACCCCCGAGGGGCTCGTGGTCGATCTGGGGATGACGAAGGCCGAACTCGCATCGGCCCTCGGCACGGTGCCGGAGACGCTCTCGCGCGCCCTCGGCCGCCTGCGCGACGAAGGCGTGCTCGAGGTCCGCGCCCGTGACGTGGTCGTCAAGGAGGTCGGGGCGCTCGCACGTCTGGGAAGCGGCTACTCCGAGGAGTGAGTCGCCCGGACGGCCTGCGCGCCCTTCTCGAGCGTGCTCGCCATCATGAAGCCCCAGAGCAGGATCGCGGACGCGACCATCTCGCCCACGTAGAGGCCGCCGGAGGCGCCGAAGCGCGCCATCGCGCCCGCACCGGCGATCATCAGCGTGCCGATGATGATCAGCACGTTGGCCCACACGCGGTAGCGATAGGCCTTCTTGGGCCAGAACTTGACGATCGATAGCACCGCGCCGCCCAGGAGCAGCAGCGACCCGGGGATGTTGAACGGCAGGGACATGAGACGCGGGAAGGTGCCGCTCGCGCCGAGCGCCTGGCCGCCAACCACGATCCCGGGGACCAGCTTGTCCGTCAGCAGCTTCACGGTGAACGTGCCGTAGAGGAAGATCGCGAGGCAGACGACGTTGAAGCCGAGGTACAGGTCACCCCACAGGCGCTTCTTGCTCACCAGGTACAGGGTGCCGTTCCCGAGGAAGCCGACGAGCGACGCCGCGAGCACGATGTAGACGCGGTAGACGGTCGGGTCCCAGTGCTGGGTGAGTTCGCTCACGAACTCCATGACGGCGGCGATGGCGTAGAACGAGAAGCCGATCGCCCACATGAGCTGATGCATCTTGCGGCGTTTGACGTACTGCGCGACGAGCAGTCCCACGTAGACGAACCCCAGGATCGCTGTCGCCAGCGGCCATATCCAGGATGACCAGATGCTCACGATCGGCCCCTTTCCCCGCCCGAAGCGCGTCAGCTGCGCTGACTCACTTGTAGACGAGCGCCGCCGGTATCGCAAGCGCGGGCTCGGGGACGAAGTTGGCACGCACGTTGCTTTTTGCATGTGCAGAGCGTGGCGGCCTGTTCCTCCTCCCCCCTCAGGGCAGGGATCGCCGCACTCGATGAATCGAGTTGCGTTCCCCCCAACGCGGCTCGTTCGCAAAACAGGATCTGGCCCGACAGCGGCGACGCTGCCGGGCCAGACCTATTCCGGGCGCTCTCCCGCCAAGCGAACGTCCCGACCGGCGCCGCAGCCCTGCGTATTGGCTACAATCCGACACGGCAGCGACCAGGCTTGGCGACCCGAACCGGGAGGTGTGCGATGAGCGTGGACGCGAGCGAGCGCATCGTCAATCTCGCCCTGTACCTCGCGTCCGCCCGGCGCCCCGTCTCGGCGCTGGAGATCGCAGCCGGTGTCGCCGGCTATCCCGCCGATCAGAACGCCGCCGCATTCGGCCGCATGTTCGAGCGCGACAAGGACGACCTGCGCCACGCAGGGTTCGTGATCGAGATCGACCGCTCCGACGCCGTCGAGCGCTACCGCGTCGATGCTGACGCGACCTTCTCCGAAACGGTGGAGCTCGACCCGCTCGAAGCGGTCGAACTGCGCGCGGCCGCGGCGGCGATGCTGGGCGACCCCTCCTTCCCGTACGCCGAGGACCTGCGGCTTGCGCTGGCGAAGCTCACGGCTGCGTCCGACGTCCGCGTCCGCGCATCGTCGGCCGTGATGCCCGCGCGATCGGCCGACGAGGACC
>PKWR01000025.1:7622-20720 GCA_003133285.1 Coriobacteriia bacterium | reverse complement strand
TTGGCCTGCTTGCCGGAGATCGTGCCGTCGGCGACGAGCTGGACGATCCGCGCCAGCTTGCGGGGCGTGACGTTCGAGCCCCAGGCAGGGATCCCCTCTGCGTTGAGCTGCGCCGAGAGCTCCCCGAGCACCCAGTTGGCGAGCGGCTTGGCGAACTCCATCCCCGCGTCCTCCACGGCCTCGGCGTAGTACGCCTCGAGGTCACGGTCCTCGCCCAGGATCCGTGCGTCGTGTGCGGGAAGGCCGTAGCGCTCCGCGATGCGGGCCTTGCGTGCATCCGGCAACTCGGGCAGACGCTCGCGCATCCGCTCGACGTAGGCCTCGTCGAAGGTGAACGGCACCATGTCAGGCTCGGGGAAGTAGCGATAGTCGTGCGCCTCTTCCTTGGAGCGCAGTGACGAGGTGCGCTTGGCGCCGACGTCCCAGTGCCGCGTCTCCTGCACGACCGTGCCGCCGCTCTCGAGCAGCTCGACCTGGCGGACGATCTCGAACGCAAGCGCATCGTGCAGCGCCTTGAACGAGTTCATGTTCTTGACCTCGGCCTTGACGCCGAGCTCCTCCTGCCCGCGGGGGCGCACGGAGATGTTCGCGTCGACGCGCATGGAGCCCTCCTCCATGTTGCAGTCGCTCACCCCCAGCGACAGGAACACGAGCCGCAGCTTCTGCGCGAACCTGCGCGCCTCCTCCGGCGTGCGGATGTCCGGCTCGCTCACCAGCTCCATGAGCGCCGTGCCTGCGCGGTTGAAGTCGACGAGCGAGTGTGTGGCGCCGGCGATGCGGCCCTCGCTCCCGCCGACGTGGATCATCTTGCCGGTGTCCTCTTCGAGATGGATCCGGGTGATCCCGATGCGCGTCGTGTATCCGGCCTCTCCCTCGTCGGAGAGCACGCCCTCGCGCACGACGCGCTGCTCGGCCGCCGACCCGTCGAGCTCGACGTCCATGTGCCCGCCAAGGCAGAACGGCACGTCGTACTGCGAGATCTGGTAGTCCTTCGGCATGTCGGGATAGAAGTAGTTCTTCCGATGGAACTGCGCCTGGCGCGCGATCTCACAGTGGAGCGCGAGACCGGCCAGGATGGTGGACTCGATGGCCTTCTCGTTGGGTACCGGCAGCGCGCCGGGCAGCCCGAGGCACACCGGGCAGACGCGGGTGTTGACCTCGCCCCCGAAGGCGACGGGGCAGCCGCAGAACATCTTCGTCTTGAGCGAGGTGAGCTCGGTGTGGATCTCGAGGCCGATCACGGCCTCCCACTCGACGAGCACCTCAGCGAGGCGGTCCTTTGCCACGTCAGGTCCTTTCGACTCATGCGAGCGAAGCGGCGCCGGGGACAGGCCCGACGCCGCGCGTATGCGCTTCTGCGGATTGTAGCCGAACGGCCGGCTGAGACCTCCGCTACGCGGGGTCGGGCACCACGCTCGTACCCGCGCGGCCTGCGGCGATCTCGGTGATGTCCTCGAGCCGCCCGATCGCGGCACGCTTGCCGGTCGCGTTCACGAACCTGACCGCCGCCTCCACCTTCGGGCCCATGGAGCCCGCCGCGAACTCGTGCGCCGCCAGCTCGGAAGGGGTCACGGTCGTCAGCAGGCGCTGCGCCGGTGTTCCCCAGTCCGCGTACACGCCCTCGGCGTCGGTGGCCATGATCAGCAGGTCGGCGCCGATCTCGCGCGCGAGCAGCTCCGCGGCGAGGTCCTTGTCGATGACGGCCTCGATGCCGACCAGCGTCCGGGTCCCGTCGGGCAGATAGACCGTCGGGATGCCGCCGCCGCCCGCACAGATCACCACGGTGCCGTGCTCGATGAGCCACTTGATGGGCCGCAGTTCGAAGATCCGCTTGGGTTCGGGCGACGCGACCACGCGTCTCCACATCTCTCCATCGGGCTTGACGACCCAGCCCTTCTCGACCGCAAGACGGTCGGCCTCGGGCTTCTCATAGCACGGACCGACGAACTTCGTGGGGTTCTGGAAGGCGGGGTCGTTGGCGTCCACCTCGGTCATGGTCAGCACGGTGGCGAGCGGCTTCTCGAAGGGGAGCATATTGCCCAGCTCCTGCTCCACCATGTAGGCGATCATCCCCTGCGTGCCGGCGCCCAGGACGTCGAGCGGGTACGGCTCCACGGCCTTGTAGGCTGCCGCCTGCAGGGCGAGCAGCCCCACCTGCGGGCCGTTCCCGTGCGCGAGCACGAGGTCGTAGTCGTCAGCGAGCGGGGCGAGGGCCCGCGCCGCGATCTTGACGTTGGCGCGCTGGGCCTCGGCGGTCATGGGGTCCGTGCGCTTGAGGAGCGCATTCCCGCCGAGCGCGACGACCACGATCTGCTTGGTCATTGAAGTGTGACTCCCTTTGGATACTCTCCGGCCGGTTCTGTATACGCCTGCTAGCGTAGGGCAATTCGCCTTCCCCGTCAGATATGCCCGCAAACCCGGGGCGTTCTCGTGGAGACCGGCCGGCGGCGGCGCGTGCCTGCGCGGAGTGCGGGTACATATCCACAGGAGCGATCCCGTCCGTACGACGTCACGGCCACGCGCGCGGCGTCGTGACGTTTTGAACATGAGGAGATGAGTGAGATGTCTGACGAGGACTACGCGCACGGCACAGGTGAGTCGGACGAGGAGCCGGGCGGCTTCACGGCCGAGGACGAGGCCATGCGCGACGACGACTTCGTCGATGTGGACATCATGGAAGCATCGATGACCGCGTTCGCTCGCGTGAGTTGCGACGAGTTCAGTGCGCGCGGCAGCGCGATCGCGAGCGTCTCGGTGGCCGGAGACGCGGAGATCAGCGCCTCGGTCGTTGCGGCGCTCACCGCCGACAGCGTCGCGCTCCGGCAGGGCGGCGCTGTCGCGGTGATCGTGGACGCTGACGCGGCCCTTTCGCAGAGCGCCGCACAGGTCGTCGTCGCCCGGCACGTGGAGCTCGAGAGCAGCGGCGCGGGCATCCTTGTGGCCGGCGACGCCGCCGTCGCCCGCAGTTGGGTCGGCTTCATGGCCGCCCGCAACGCGGAGTTCTCGGACGACTCGCGCGTCATCATCGACACGCGCGCCGGCCTGATCATCGGCGGGCTGCTCTTCGGGGGCCTCGGGCTTCTCGCGGTCGCCGTCTACCTCGGTGCGCGGCGCATCTCCGAGCGCATGCCGCACCTCCCGCACCTGCAGGTGATGCGGGGCGCGCACGGGCGCCTGCACCCGCAGATGCATCTGCCGAGTCTTGCGGACCTGCCGAAGATGCCCGAGATGCCTGCATTCGCGGACATGATCGCGAAGATGCGGCACGCGGCGTAGGACTGCTACCGCTCACCGGCTCGTGACGAAGGCCGCCCGTCGGGCGGCCTTCGTCACGTGGTCTGCCCTCGTCAGAGAGCGAGCACGCGACCGTCCTCGATGTGCACGGTTCGATCGGCCCACCCGCTCGCAACGCGCGGATCGTGCGTCACGACAACGACCGCTGCCCCCGCGATACGGCGCCGCTCTACCGCCGCGAGGGCGAGTGCGACCGTGGGTCCGTCCAACGCCGTCGTCGGCTCGTCCAGGAACAGGACCGCCGGGTCCGTCACCAGTGCGGAGGCGAGCGCCATGAGCTGACGCGTCGATCGCGAGAGCTCGTGCGGGTGCGTCGAGGCGTGCCGCGTGAGCCCGAGCTCCGCCATGACAGCCGCGGAGCGCGCGGAACGCTCTTCGGGCGGGACCCCACGGACCTTCAACGCCCAGCCGATCTCATCGTCCACGCGCGGGTTGAAGATCTGGTCGTCCGGGTCCTGGAACAGCAGCGCCGCGCGGCGCGACACCGCCTGCGGACCGAGTGCCGACGGGTCCTGCCCCCGGAGGCGGACCGTGCCACCCTGGGGAGCCAGAAGGCCGACGCACAGGCGCAGCGCCGTGGACTTGCCGGCGCCGTTGCGGCCGAGCAGCGCCACCGTCTCGCCCTCGCGAACGGTCATCGACAGGTCATCCACTCCCCCGCCCTGCGGGTACCTGAAGCGCACGGAGTCCATGGCGAGGACGACGGCGCCCGGCCTGACGTCGAGCCTGGGCCCGAACCGCACGTCGGGCAGCGCGGACGCAGCGTCCACTACCCTGCCCTCCGAGAGACCGACGCTCCTGTCGCACGCCGACGCGAGTTCGCGGCACCGGGGGTGACGACGACGACCGCGCGGCCGTCTCCGGCGAACTCGCGCAGCTGTGCGACCACGCCGGCGACACCCGACGCATCCAGCTGCTCGAGCGGCTCGTCGAGCAGAAGCGCCGCCGGGGCGGTCGCCAGTGCGGCGGCCAGGGCGACGCGCTGCCGTTCACCTCCCGAAAGCGTGCGCAGCGGCCGGTCCGCCATCTCGCCGACCCCGGCTGCGCCGAGCGCCTCTCGTGCGGCTGCTTCAGCCTCATCGCGCCGCATGCCCCTGCATTCGAAGGAGAATCCGACCTCGGCGATTGGTGTCTCGAAGAGGTGGACACCGGGGTTCTGCAGCGTGACCGTCGCGAACGCTCGCTCCGGCGAGTAGTGCTGCCCGCCCACCAGGACGCGGCCGCGCACGAAGCCGGAGGGCGTCTCGGGCGGGTCGCCGGCGAGACACGCGAGGAGGGTCGACTTGCCGGACCCGCTCCCGCCAACGACCGCCGTGATCTTCCCGGCCGGGGCCCAGAGGTCTACATCCATCAGGCTCCACTCCTGGGCGCCGCGGTATGCGAAGCCGAAGCCCAGCGCTTCGACCGCGGCCCCGCCCTCATCCGGCACCACTTCGCCAGCAAGCGGGGTCGGCCGCTCGTAGCCCCGCGTGAGCAGCAGGAGCGACATCTGCTCCGCGCGCGTGAGCGCCTTCACGACCACGGGGATCAGCACCTGCGCGTAGGCCCGGACCTTGGTGGCGAGCCCGGGGCCGACCGGCATTCCGCGCACCTGCTGGGCCTCGAGCGTAACGGTCATCTGCTCGCTCAAGATGGGCGTCACGGTGAACGCCATGGACACCATCAGGCCGAGGTCACGGTTGCGCTCACGCGTCCATCGCACGATCTCGGACGTGGGCGTGGCGACGAGGAAGAGGTTCGCCACGGTCAGGAAGCACAACAGCCGGAGCGCCGTGACCGATCCATAGACCAGCCCCTCGACGCCGAACCACCCGACCCAGTGGACGTTCGCGGGGTTGGCCCATCCGTGGACCAGGATCATCGACGCGATGACCGGCAGGACGGGAACGGCCCTGCGCGCCAACGTGCCCACGTCGAGGCGGGCGACAAGGGCGAAGACGACAAGCACGGCGAGCAGGGCGGCCAGCAAGGCGACCGACTGCAGCGCGGTACTGACGGACACCCCGGCCAGTACCGCCAGAAGCCGCCACCCGACCCTGAGCTCGCGCACGCGCTCGGGGCCGGGCGCCTGCGGCGCCCGGCCCCGTCCAGCGTTGTCTGCGACCTCGTCGGTCACGCGCGTCTCGATACCTAGGCGACAGCCGGCGCGACGGACGCCTGCTTGTCAGCGATGCCGCGGAAGGACTTCGGAAGCGCCATCATCACGAAGAAGACCAGGTAGGCGCTTAGCAGCTTGTCGGCGATGTTCGGCAGGACGCGAGAGATGAAGGCGGCCGAGAAGACGTCGGCGCCGCCCTTCATCAGACCCGCAACGGCGATATCGAGCACGCCGCCGGTCAGCCCGCCGTACACGTAGACCGCGATCCAGGGCCCGACGATCGACGCCACGATGGCGGTCAGAACGCCCGCGATGGCCGGCGTGACCCAGTCGCGATAGCCGCGCCAGATCGCGACGTAGCCGACGACGAGACCCACGAGGATGTTGACGAGGGCGAACGCCATGTCCGCGGGGCTGGAGACGCTCACGATGACGTTGGAGAGGCCTCCGGCGAGCGCGCCGAGCCACGGCCCGCAGGTGACGGCGACCAGCATGGTGCCTATCGTGTCGAGGAACAGCGGCAGCTTGAGGGTGGTGTTGAGTATTCCGCCCACGACGTTCAGTGCGATGCCGATCGGGACGAGCACGAGCCACAGGCGCTTGTTCATCGAGCGTTCTCCCTACCCCGGTGTTCTCTGCGGACAGTGTTGCAACTACCTTGCGCAGATTATCAGAAGTATCATCGTATGTGATAGTCCATGAACCGCACCGAACGGAGAGTCCTCAAGATGCCGGAGCGCTCGCGCAGGATCGTCGTCGTCGCGCACTGCCACCTGAACGCGAACACCAAGGTCCTCCGCTTGGCCTGCTACCCGGGCGTGCGGAAGGAAGTCATCGCGCCGCTCGTCGCAGGTGGCGCCGGCATCGTGCAGCTTCCCTGCCCTGAAGCGAGCTTCCTCGGGATGCGGCGCTGGGGGATGACGGTCGAGCAGTACGACACCCCGGCGTACCGCCGCCACTGCCGGGGGATCCTGCGGACGACGGTCGACACGCTGCGCACGCTCGCGGACGACGGATGCGTGATCGGAACGGTGCTCGGAGTCGAAGGCTCGCCGAGCTGCGGCGTCGAGACGACCTGCGGCGGCTACGCCGGGGGTGAGCTCGAGGGCGCGTCGGGACAGGACGCGGCCCGGATCCCGGGACGCGGCGTGTTCGTCGACGAGCTCCGCACGATGCTCGCCGAAGCGGGGCTCGGCGACGTTCCGTTCGCCGGCGTCGAGGGCTGACCGTCTAGGAGACGGTCGTTCCCCTCTTGTCGGCGAGCCCGCGCACCAGCGGCGACACGGAGTCGAACCCGGATGCCTGCTCGACCGCGTAGGCGGCGCGCAGGACCGTGGCCTCCGCGAAGTGCGTCCCGATGATCTGCAGTCCGACGGGCAGCCCCTCGACGGTGCCGCACGGCACGCTCACGGCGCAGATGCCGGCCAGGTTCACCGGGATCGTGTAGACGTCCGAGAGGTACATCGACACCGGGTTGGCGGCCTTCTCCCCGATCTTGAACGCGGTGGTCGGCGACGTCGGCGTCAGGAGCACGTCGAAGTCGGCGAACGCCCGCTCGAAGTCGTTGGCGATCAGCGTGCGGACCTTCTGCGCCTGGCCGTAGTAGGCGTCGTAGTAGCCGGCCGACAGCGCGAATGTGCCGATCATGATGCGGCGGATCGCCTCGGGCCCGAAGCCCTCGGCGCGGCTGCGCAGATAGAGATCGAGCACGTCCTCGACATCGGCGGCGCGATGCCCGTACCGGATGCCGTCGAAGCGCGCGAGGTTCGAGGACGCCTCGGCCGGGCCGAGGATGTAGTAGGCGGGCAGACCGTACTGGGTCGCGGGCACGTTCGTCGCGCCGACCTCGGCCCCGAGGCCCGCGAGCAACTCGGCGGTGTCCAGCGTGGACTGGCGCACGCGGGGATCGCATCCCTCGATGTCCACCAGGTCCTGCATGATCCCGACCCGCAGGCCCTTCACCCCGTCGCGTATGCCGAGGGTGAAGTCCTCGGCGGGACGCTCGAGGCTCGTGGCATCCATCGAGTCCTTGCCGCAGATCACGTTCATCGTCTGCGCGCACTCCTCGACCGTCTTGGAGAACGGTCCTATCTGATCGAGTGAAGAGGCGAAGGCCACGCAACCGTAGCGGCTCACGCGGCCATAGGTCGGCTTCATCCCAACGGTGCCCGTCAGCGCGCCCGGCTGGCGGATCGAGCCGCCCGTGTCCGAGCCCAGTGAGAGCACGGCCTCACCGGCCGCGACGGCCGCGGCCGAACCGCCCGAAGACCCGCCCGGCACCCGCTCGAGGTCCCAAGGATTGCGCGTCGGGCCGAACGCCGAGTTCTCCGTCGACGAGCCGAAGGCGAACTCGTCCATGTTGCACTTGCCGATCGGCACGGCGCCGGCGTCGAGCATGCGGCGCACGGCGGTGCAGTCGTAGACGCTGCGGTAACCCTCGAGGATCCTCGACGAGCAGGTCGTCATCGTTCCGACGAGGTTCATGTTGTCCTTGAACGCCACCGGAACGCCCGCGAGCCGCGGGAGCTCCCCGCCGTCGGCGACGACGGCGTCCACCGCGCGCGCAGCGTCGAGGGCCAGGTCACGGGAGAGTGAGTTGAAGGCGTGGACGTCGGTCTCGACGGCGTCGATCCGCGCGTACGCGGACTCGGCGAGCTCCACCGCGCTGAAATCGCGCGCGATCAGGCCTTCGCGGATGCCGGACACGGTCAGGGAGGAAAGGTCGAACGTCATCGTCATCCTCCCTATGCGCCGAACTTCGGTATGAGGAACGCGCCGTCCTGCTGCGCCGGCGCGTTGAGCAGGGCGGACTCGCGGCTCAGGCACGGCCGCACGACGTCGGGACGCGTCACATTGGTGACCGGGATGGAGTGGGCGGTCGGCTCGACGCCGCTCAGATCGAGCGCTGCGATCTCGTCGACGCGCGCCAGGATGTCGTTGAGCTCGCTCCCGAGCGCCGCCACCTGCTCGTCGGTGAGCCCGAGCCGGGCGAGCATGGCCACGTGACGCACCTGCTGTTCAGAGATCGCCATCGACGGTCCCTTCCGTGTCGACTAGGCGTGCGGTAGGACCCGACGATGATACCCGAGGCGGGCCACCGGCGCTGCCGCGGTGGCGGCGGCACGAGCCCCGCTTCTGGCGCCCGGCCCGCCATGTGTCCATAATCCGATGAGCACACAGGGGGCATGACACGAGCCGGGAGGCGCGAGTGGATCGTATCGTCGAGTTCGTGCTGCCCGTCCGCTGCAGGTACTTCATCGGGTGGTTCATCACCGGCGTCGCGGTCTACTGGAGCGTCTACGTCTTCACCGCCGCGTCGTGGCCGTTCTGGGTCGAGGTCATCTCACCGGGGGCCTCGTCCGATCCGCTGCTGTCGGGACCCTTCGCCGTCGTCGGAACGGTGATCGGCGCGGGCATCGTGTTCGTGCTGACCGGCCTGCTGCGCCTACGCGGGGCGCCCCGCTGGCTGTGGATCCCCATCGGCGCCACGGCCGTGTGGTACACCGCGCTCACGCTGTGGGGCCTGTTCGCGTCCGGCGTCTCAGCGACCGCGCCCGACGCCTACGCGATCGCGGTCGCCGTGCTGCCGCTCTTCTCCGACCTCGCCACGGCTCTCGCGGCCTGCGTGGTGTTCAGTGGGTCAGGAGGCTCCCTGTTCGGCGATCCCGACGAGCGCCGGTGGATCGGCTGGACGAGCGCGCTGGTCGTCCTCACCACGGCGCTCTCCCAGACCGGCGTCCTGACGGGGTTCCTCGGGAACGACGTCATCGGCTGGAACCTGATCGTCCCGGGCCTCGTGTGCCTGCTGGGGACGGGCGTGCTGCACCTTCCCCGGGGGCTGTGGATCGCCGTCGCGGAGACCTCGCTGCCGATCTTCCTCATGTGGCTGACGCCTACGTTCCTGATCAACGCCGTGAGCGGCGCCGACGTGAGCGGGCTCGTGAGCTGGGAGCTGCTGTTCGTGGGTCTCGCGAGCCTGTCCGCCATCGCGGGTGCCCTGCTCGGGACGTGGTTCTACGCGTCCGTGCACAAGGAGAGGTTCTCCGACACCGTCTGAGCCCGCTGCCGCGTCAGCCGCCGAGCGCCTTGTAGAGTGCCGCGCCGACGAATACCGCGTTGTAGAGCACGTGCGCCGCGACCGCGGGCCACAGGCTGCGACTGCGCACTGCGAGCCAGCCGAGGGCCACGCCCAGCACGGCGAACGGCAGCAGCGACCACAGGCTCGCGTGCAGGAACGCGTAGGCGACAGCGGACACTGCGATGGCGGGCCACGGCCCGAAGCGCGACCGGAGCGCTCCGAGCACCGTGCCGCGGAGGAGCATCTCCTCGAGCACCGGCCCGATCACCGCGAGCACCAGCATCGTCAGCGCCAGCCCTGCCGCGCCGGGGCCGAACAGCGTCACCATGTCCGGACCATCGGCCACGGGCGGCTTCAACCCGGTGAGACGCACGACGGCGTAGTAGCCGACCGACACGAGCCAGCAGCCGACCGCGACGGCCGCCGCCAGGCCGAGTGAAGACCATTCGGGGGCGACGTCCAGACGGAACGCCGAGCGCATCGAGGCGCCGCGCCTGCGCGCGAGGAAGAAGAGCAGGCCCGCGATCGCTGCGTAGTACGCGAGCAGCGCGACGCCCGACCAGACCGGGGCGTGGGTCACCTCACGGGGGACCACCTGCATCGTCAGATAGAGCGCGAAGGCGAAGAGGACGGTCAGCACGGCCTCTGGAAGCGACCAGTCCCGTGCGGGGCCGCCGGGAGCACGCGTGGCCGGGGCCGCGGGCTTCGCCGGAGCGGCGCTCTTCACCGGGGCCGCGGGTTTCGAGCCTGTCGCCGACTTGGCGGCGGTCGCCGCTTTGACCGGCGCATCCGAGGCGGCCGACCTGAGAGCGATGGCTTCCCGGTCACACGCATCGACGCACTTCCCGCAGCCGTCGCAGGAGGGCCAGTCGACCAGGATGTAGCCCGGGCCGACCTTCAGCGCCTGCGGCTTGCAGCGCGACACGCAGCGCCCGCAGCCGTCACAGGCGGCCGAGTCGAGTCGGAGAGGAGTGGGGCGGGGGCTCATCAGGCCAGTGTAGCGTCCGGGTGTGCGTCAGCGGATGAGCAGGAACGCGAGCGCCAGCGACACCGTGTTGTAGGCGCAGTGCGCGATGATCGCCGACCACAGCGACCTCGTGCGCAGGAAGATGGCGGCCAACCCGATCCCGATGAGCGCCAGGGGGACCGCGATCGTCGGCTGGAGATGAACGACGCCGAATACGGCGCCCGAGACCAGCAGCGCGGGTGCCGTCCCCCACGATGCCTTCAGGCTCGGGAACAGGATGCCCCGGAAGGTGATCTCCTCTACGAAGGGAGCGACGACGCCGACCAGCACGAACGCGATCACGATCTCCGCCGGCCCGGTCCGGAAACCGGTGGCCAGATCGGCCGCGTTCCCCACGATCGTGACCCCCAGCGCCCGCGCCACCACCGCGTAGACCGCGGTCGCCGCGAACGCCCCCACAACGAGCACAGCCGCGAGCTTGAGCGTCCTGCCCGCCTCGAACCGTCGCAGGCCGACGGCCGCCCAGAAGGAGAGGCCGCGGCGGCGCGCCGTGACCGCCATCGCGATCGCCGGCACCAGCATCAGCCCGTAGCTCGCCATTCCGACCAAGGCGGTGAGCGTCGCCAGCGCCAGGGTGTGCGCGGCGCCCGCCGGGGCGAGGGTCTTCGCCACCTCGAGAAGCGGGCGGACGATCGCCTCGGTGCGCGAGGCCGCCACCAGCCCCACGTTCAGGAGCAGCACGCCCGCCACATAGGCGAGAGCCCAACCCGGCGCGAGGACCGCTCCGGTGAGAGGCTGGACGCCCTCCTCGATGGTCTTGTCGGACTGCGGCCCGTCGGTCACGCGGTCGTCCCCTCCGGCGGNNGCCTTCGCCAGCTTGCCGCCGGCATCGGAGCCCGCGACCACGAACGACGTCTTGGCGCTCACGGAGCCCGACACCTTGGCGCCGAGCCCCTTGAGCGCCTGGGTGGCGCTCTCTCGGGTGAACGCCTCGAGCCCGCCCGTGAGCACGAAGGTGAGTCCGGCCAGCGTCGCCGGCCGTGCCTCCGCGACCCGTCCTTCGTCGCTCAGACGGACACCGCGCTCGCGCAGACGACCGAGGACCGCGAGGTTGTCGGGGTTGCGCAGGAACGCGGCGACGCTGGCCGCTATGACCGGGCCGACGCCCTCCGCCGACGCGATCTCCTCCTCGCTCGCATCCCGCAACGCATCCAGCGAACGGAACGCGCGCGCGAGCTGCTCCGAGACGGTCGAGCCGACGTGCCGGATCCCGAGCCCGAACAGCACACGGGCGAGCGGCCGGTCGCGGCTCGCGTCGATGTTCGCCGCGAGCTTGGCGGCGACGATCCACCCGAGCACGACGGGAGTGCCGTCCTTCTTGAGGCGCCCCAGGTCGAGCCCGGCGAGGGTCTCGACGTCGAGCACATAGAAGTCGGACACGTCGCGCACCAGGCCCGCCTCGACGAGGCGTCCGACGATCTCGTAGCCCAGGCCCTCGATGTCCAGCGCTCCGCGGCCCGCCCAGTGTCCGAGACGCTCCCAGCGCTGCGCCGGACAGGCGACGTTCGTGCACCGCGCGACGACCTCGTCGGGCGGACGCCACGCCGGGCTGCCACAGGACGGGCAGCACGCGGGCATCTCCCACCGGACCGCTCCCTCGGGGCGCAGCCCGACGACCGGCCCGACGACCTCGGGTATCACGTCACCCGCCTTGCGGACGATGATCGTGTCACCGATGCGCAGGTCCTTGCGGGCGACCTCGTCGGCGTTGTGCAGCGTGGCGCGCGCGATCGTCGAGCCCGCGACGAGCACGGGGTCGAACTCCGCGAGCGGCGTGAGCGCGCCGGTGCGTCCGACCTGCACCCGGATCTCGCGCAGGACGGTGGTCTTCTCCTCGGGCGGGAACTTGAACGCGATCGCCCAGCGCGGCGCCTTGGCCGTGAAGCCGAGCTCGTCCTGCATCGCGAACGAATCCACCTTCACCACGGCGCCGTCGATCTCGTAGGGCAGGCCGTGCCGGCGCTCGATCGCGCGCAGGCAGAAGGCCTTCACCCGCTCTCGGGTGTCGCACACCTCGATGTCGGGGTTCACGCGGAACCCCGCGCTCCGCATCCAGGCGAGCGCAGCGGACTGCGACTTGAGGCCCAGCGCCTTCGGGTCACCGACCTGGTACATGAACGTGGAGAGGTCGCGCGCCGCGGTGATCGCCGGGTCCTTCTGCCGGACCGACCCGGCGGCCGCGTTGCGCGGGTTGGCGAAGGGGGCGAGACCGGCCTCCTCCTGCTCGGCGTTGAGGCGTTCGAAGGAGGCCTTCGGCATGAAGACCTCGCCGCGCACCTCGACCGGCGGCCACGCGCCCGGCGCGCCGTCGCTGAACAGGGTCGCTTGACTCGCCGCGGGGCGCGCCTCGTCGCGCAGGCGAAGGGGCACCGACTTCACGGTCCGGATGTTGGGCGTGATCTCCTCGCCGGTGACGCCGTCGCCGCGCGTCGCCGCGCGCTTCAGCCGGCCGTCCTCGTAGGTGAGCGCCAGCGCGCTGCCGTCGATCTTGAGTTCGGCCACGAACGCACAGCCGCGCTCGAGCACGTCGGGTCCGAGCCGGTCGAACCAGGAATCGAGCTCCTCGAGCGACATGGCGTTGTCGAGCGAGTACATGCGGTG
>PKWR01000025.1:0-7567 GCA_003133285.1 Coriobacteriia bacterium | reverse complement strand
GCCGAAGCGCCGCGGCCCGGGATGCGGCCTCGGTCAGATCGGCGCCATCGCGCGGACCGGTCACGCCTCGTCGTCCCGCAAACGCTGCACGTGCACGTCGTTGACGGAGTAGACGACGACCTCGGGGACGAAGCGGTTGAGCCGCTCGGCCTCGTAGATCCACACGTCGGTGAGCGTGACCTTGAAGAACAGGCCGCCCGGCCCGTTCTCAGGCACGCATTCGACCTCGTTGGCCAGGTATGCGCGCAACTCGGTCTCGACGTAGAAGGTGAAGACCTTCACCGCGTCGCGATACTCGTCATAGAGCTTCATGCGCAACTGCGCCTCGTGCATGTCCAGCTCGTCGATGTCGTCCATGACCCACCGCCTCTTTCGTCAAGCCCGTCCGGTGCGGTCGCGCACCCGCTCTCTCATCGTTACGCCACTTACCCGATAATGAACGATAGAGTGACATGGTAGTAGGGTTAATGGCCGCCGTCGGAAGCCGCACGGCTTTCGTGGATGGGGGACCACACACATGCGAGAGATCCTCGAGTCATGCGTGCGTATCGACGAATCGGCGCAGTCGGCCTATCTCGACATGCAGGAGAAGTGCGCCGATGCGGGCGTCGCCGCGCTGCTCGGGTGGCTGGCCGCCGGCAAGGCGGTCCACGCCGGCTGGTGGCGCGACCTCCTCGAGGAGTGGGACGCCGGACGCCTTCCCGACGCCTGGTCACGGCCCGAGAGCGGGGCTGAGGACCTCGAAGCGATCGCCTCGGCCCTCGCGCTCGTCGCTGCGAACGCCACGAGCACCCTCGACGCCAAGGAGGCGCTGCAGGCCGCCGCACGCATCGAGTTCCTTTCGCTCGACCCGGTCTTCTCCGAGCTGATCGAGCTCAGCGAGCCGGGCTTGGCGCACGTTCGCCACGAGGCGTGGGACGCGCACATCAACGCCGTGGCCGCCGCCGTTGACGACGCGTTCGGCGCCGGCACCCCNNCCCCGAGGCCTTCATGTCCACGGTGCTGCGCCGCACCCGGCATAACAACCGCGCAGCCACCCACTACGCGACCCGCGACGCGCTCACGGGACTGGGCAACCGCCGTGCGCTGGCGGCCCAGGCGGGGCAGTGGGCCTCCTGGTCGGCACGCTACGGCGGAGCGATGTCGTTCGTGCTGGTCGACGTCGACCGGTTCCGCGAGATCAACGACGTGTGGGGCCACGGCGTCGGCGACCGCGTGCTCGTGGCGCTCGCGAAGGCGATCACCGCGACCGTGCGCTCCGCGGACCTCGTGACGCGCCTCGGCAACGACGAGTTCATCGTCCTTGCGCCCGAGCTGGAGCCCGACGGCGCGCAGGTGCTCGCCGACCACCTGCTCGCCACCATCCGTGCCCTGCGGGTGCCGGCGGAGGGCGACGCGTACCTCACGCTGACAGCGAGCGCGGGCATCGCGACGGTGTTCGATCCGCCCGACTCGCAGCCGCGCGCGCTCGACGATATGCTGGCCGCCGCCGACCGCTCGCTCGCCTCCGCGAGGCAGGCGGGCCGCGACACCGTCGCCGAGCCGGTCGTCTTGATCGACACCGCCGAAGAGGAGGAGCGCCGCCCCTAGGTGTGGCGCTCCTCGGCCGATTCCGCCATCTCACCGGCGTGGTAGCTCGAGCGCACGAACGGGGCGCTCGCGACGCCCGCGAACCCGAGCGACCGGGCCGTGGCCGCGTACCGCTCGAACACCTCCGGCGTGACGAACTCGGCGACGGGCAGATGCGTGGAGCTCGGCCGCAGGTACTGTCCGATCGTCACGATGTCGACGCCGACGGCCCGCAGGTCGGCCAGCACCGCCTCGACCTCCTCCGGCGATTCGCCCAGACCGACCATCAGCCCTGACTTCGTCGGCACGCCGGGCGCCACCTCGCCCACGCGCGCGAGCACCACCAACGACCGCTCGTAGTCCGCCTGCGGCCGCACCTCAGGGTAGAGGCGCGGCACCGTCTCGACGTTGTGGTTGAACACGTCCGGGCGCGCGAGTGCGACCGCGTCGATCGCGCCGGTGTCGCCACCGAAATCCGAGACGAGCACCTCGACCCGAACGCCTGGCAGCCGCGTTCGCAGGGCCTCGATGGTGGCCACCACGTGCCCTGCTCCCCCGTCGGCCAGGTCGTCCCGGGTCACCATCGTCACGACCACGTGGCGAAGACCCATGCGCTCCGCGGCCTCAGCGAGCCGTTGCGGCTCGCCGGCGTCGCGCGGGAGCGGCCGCGCGGTGTCGACCGCACAGAAGCGGCAGTTCCGCGTGCACCGCGTCCCCAGCACCATGAAGGTCGCCGTGCCCGACGCGTAGCACTCGCCCCGGTTCGGGCACTTCGCGCTGCGGCAGACGGTGTTGAGGTCGAGCTCGTCCAGCATCGCCGAGACCTCGGTGGAGCGGCCCGGGCTGTTGAGCGGACGGCGCATCCATGCCGGCATGCGCTTGGCGTTCTTCCCGTGTTCGTAGGCCACGGCCGGCTACACGCCGCACTTCGAGGCGGCGTCGGCGCAAGCGAGGCGCACGACCTCGCTGACAGTCGGATGCGCGTGCACCGTCTCGGCGATGTCGCGCACCGTGAGCCCGTGACGCTTGGCGAGCGCGACCTCGTGGATGATCTCCACCGCGTGCGGGCCGACGATCTGGCAGCCCACGATGCGTCCGGTGTTCTTCTCGGCCACGACCTGGACGAAGCCCTCCGGCTCCCCCTCGCCGAGCGCCTTGCCGTTGGCCGCGAACTTGGCCACGGCCTGGACGACGTCGAGGCCTGCGGCCTTCGCGCTGTCGCGCGAGGAACCGAGCACGCCGATCTCGGGGAACGTGTAGACGCACGCGGGGATGCAGGAATAGTCGACGCTCTCGCGGTGCGGGACATGGGTCATCTTGGCCAGCAGCCCTTCGGCGGCCGCGAACTCGTACTCACGGATCGCGTTGCGCGCGGCCGCAAGGCCTTCCTCGTCGGCGACGTGCGCGAGCATCATCCCGCCGATGAGGTCGCCGATCGCGTAGACACCGGGGACGTTCGTGCGGAAATACTCGTCGACCTTGACCGCCGCCCGGTCCATCTCGATGCCCGCCTCGGCGATGCCGACTCCCTCGGAGAAGGGCTTGCGTCCCACCGCGGAGAGCACGTAGTCGGTCTCGATGATCGAGCCGTCCGGTAGGACGGTCTCCATCTTGTCGCCGAACTGCCCGATCGACTCCGCGGCCGCGCCGAGGTGGAAGACCACACCCATCTTCTCGAGGGCCTCCTGGGCGGCGCGCTGCACGCGTTTGTCGTTGCCGGGGAGCACATCGGGCATAAGCTCGACGACGTGGACCTCGGCGCCGAACGCCGCGTACGCGCAGGCGAACTCGAGGCCGATGACGCCGCCGCCCACGATGAGGATCGAGGAGGGGGTCGCGATGATCGAGGTGGCCTCGTCGCTCGTCCACACGCGCTCGAGCGAGTGATCGATGCTCGGGAGGCGGAAGACCTCGGAGCCGGTGGCGAGGATCAGCGCATCGGCGTGGTAGTCGGTCTCGCCCTCTTCGCCGGTGACACGTACGGTCTTCGCGTCCACAAGGCGTCCGACGCCGTAGACGACGTCGACCTTCAGTCGCGCCGCCGTGGCCTCGATCTGGCTGCGCAGCTCGGTGACGATGGCGTCCTTGCGCTCCAGGAGCCGCTCCTCGTCCACGTCGGCCGCGGGCAGGATGAGCCCGAACTCGGCGGCGTTGTGGGCGTCCCACGCGATGCGGGCGGACCGCAGGATCGTCTTGGTCGGCACGCAGCCCCAGTTCAGGCAGGTGCCGCCGAGGTTCTCCTTCTCGATCAGCGTGACGGTGGCGCCGAGGCGCGCCGCCTCGAACGCCGCGGCGTAGCCGCCGGGTCCGCCGCCCAGCACGACGATGCGCATGTCTGCAGTCCTTCCGCGAAAGGTCCCGGGATCGGGTTCCGGTGCACGAAGGATAGCGTACCCGCGCACGGCCGCGGCCATGCACCGCGTGGGTGAGCCGGAGTCGTCAGGCGCGACCGAGCATCTCGCCCCAGGCCCGCGCCCGCTGGAGCTCGCCGTCCTTGAGCGGCCCGTACCGGCCCGTCACGATGAAGCGATCGGCCGTGCCGCCGGTGCCGTAGCCCGCCTTCTCCAGCCCCGCAAGGATCGTCTTGACGGCGCTTCCCGGAGACCACCGGATGCGCGTCTCGAAGGCGGCCCCTCGCCCGGACGCCGCCGGCAGCGCCTCGAGCCACGACCGCATGGACGGGCTCGAGAGGTCCGGCTGCTTGCCTTGCGGCTGGGAGCGGATGCTCTCGCGCATCTGCTCGGTGGGCAGCGAGAACCCGAGCAGCGGCGCTCCGGCCACGACGAGGTCGGCTCCCGCCATGCGTTCGGCCGCCGCCTCGCTCGTGCTCAGCGCCACCGCGCCTTCGCCGATGCCCTCGGCGATCGCACGGGCGATCGCGGCCGTGTTCCCCCACAGCGATTCGTACACCACGACAGCCTTCACGTCTCCCCCTTCACGCTCGGCGACCATGACATGCCTCGTGCGACCGCCGGGTCGACGAGGCTTCGATCAGTTCGACCCGACCCCGGCTACGATCACCCGACCGCCTCCCGCGGCCTTGGCCTCGTACATGCAGTCATCCGCCCGGCGTATCACCTCGACCGTGTCGGCGGCGCCCCGGACGGAGGCGACGCCGATGCTGAGTCCCAAGTCCGTGAAGCGTTCGCGGACTGCGGCGACCAGCCGCTCGGCGATCACCACGGCGTCGTCCAGGTCGATCGCCTCCAGAAGGATGGCGAACTCGTCACCACCGACGCGCACGACCACGTCGCCGGGGGCGCGCACCCCCTTCTCCAACACGCGGGCGATGGCCACGAGCGTGGCGTCTCCCGCCTGGTGGCCCTGCAGGTCGTTCACCTTCTTGAACTCGTCGACGAGTTCAANNGCGGTTCGGCAGCCCGGTGAGCGCGTCGTGATCGGCGAGATGGGCCAGCTCGACGCGCGCCGCATTGCGCTCGGTGACGTCTTCGCAGATGCCGTAGACCAGCCGCGCACCGGCGACCTCTCCCTCCGAGAGGTGGATCACAAGGTCGCAGATCCCGGCGCGGGGAGCAGAGCGTCGCACCTCTATGTGCCCTCGCCCGTCCGCGTCGGCCGAGTCCAGCTCCGCGCGGATGTCCTGCTCGAACCCCAGTGCGTCGAAGGTCGTCGACAGCAGGCTCTCGTATGTGCCGCCGAAGAGCTCCACGCCGGAACCGTTGATGTCGACGAGCGAGAGGGAGTCGCGGTCGAACACCACGATCGGCATCTCGTTGCTCTTGAACAGCCGCTCGTAGCGCAGCCGGAGCACGGAGAGCTCGCCGTCGCGGGCCTGCTGCTGGCGCATCTCGCGCAGGAGCGTCCTTACGCCGATCGCCGCACCGAGCGCCATGAAGAATGTCGCGATGACAAGCGGCGTCTGGCCGGCGGGAGGCACTTCCTCGCTTGCGACGTCCAGAAAGGTCACGACGCTCATCACGAGGAAGGCACCAGCCGGGAAGAAGACGGCGTTCCACTGCGTGCGGGACCGGACGGCGCGGCGCGCCAAGAGCATCTGGAGCACCGCGGCCCCCGAGAAGACGATCGCCAGACCGAGCATGGATCGAACAAGGAGCTGCATCCGGCTCTTCTTCCTCATTCTCGGAGCGGCGACCTCTAGCTCTTGATGCCGGCCTCACGCACGATGCGCGCCACCGCGGCGTCGAGGCCGAGCGGCATGATGTGGATCCCATCGGCCAGTTCGTGCAGAGCGCGCGCCTGCTCGATGGCGAGCAGCACCCCTTCTTCCGCGGCATCATCCGCGCCCTCGATGCGCGCGGCGATAGCTTCGGGAACCATGAGCCCGGCCAGCCGCTCGTTGATGAACCGGACGGCGCGGGCACTACGCAGCACGAGGATACCGCCGATGACCTTGGCACCGGCCGCATGCACGACATCCACCGCACGCGCGAACTTGTCGAGGTCGAAGACGGCCTGCGTCTGGAAGAAGCGGACCCCTGCCGCCATCTTCTCCTCGATGCGGGCCTGCTGCATGTCCCACGGCTCAGCATCCGGGAACATGGCCGCGCCGATGAAGAAGTCCGTGGCGCCCTTCAGGTCGCGCCCCTTCATGTCGTGGCCCTCGTTGAAGCCGCGCGCCACTTGGACGAGTTGCGTCGAGTCCAGGTCGAATACGCCCTTGGCTTCCGGGTGGTCGCCGCTGCGGGGGTCGTCGCCCGTGACGGCGAGCAGGTTCGTCAGCCCCAGCGTCCAGGCGGCGAGCAAGTCGGACTGCAGCGCGAGCCGGTTCCGGTCCCGGCATGTCTGTTGGAAGATCGGCTCCACGCCCATCTCCAGCACGACGCGCGAGGCCGCCAGGCTCGAGAGGTGCAGCGAGGCGCCCTGGTTGTCGGTGACGTTGATGGCGTCGCACACCGGCGCGAGCAGGTCGACCGCCGCGCGCATCGCCGTCAGGTCCGTCCCGAGCGGCGGCGCGATCTCACCGGTCACGACGAAGGAGCCGGACTCCACGAGATCGCGGAAGCGGCTCACGACGCACCGCCGGCCTTGCGGCCGTGGTACTTCGGGCGGATGTCGACCTTGCCGGGCTTGAGCTTCTTGCTGTAGTCCTTCGGCGGCAGGGGCTCGGCCTTGGCCGCTCTCCCCTGCTCGGCGAGGCGTCGGCGGATCGATACGTGGGTGCACTCGAGGTCCGCGACGACCTCGCACATCCCGTCCCACATGCCGCCGCACGGGCCGTTGAGCAGGCCCTTCGGGCAGGTGGTCACCGGGCAGATGCCGGCGGTGCGGTCGAGCACGCAGTCACCGCACATCTGGCAGCGTTCCTCGAACACACCTTGGCGCACCACGTTTCCGAGGAACACGGACTCGAGTCCCGGCGTGACCGGCTTGGTGATGGTGTCGGCGACCGTCTGCACACCGGCGCCGCACGCCAGCACGAGGACCGCGTCCGCGGACTCGATCTCGCCCGCATGTTTGCGCGCCTCGAGACGTTGGCCGCCGGCGTTGCACGTCACGTCCCCCACCGACCATCCGGTGACCACGAAACCCGCGTCCTCCAACCGCTGCTTCGCCGAGAGGACCTCGGACTCTCCGCCCGTCTGCGCGATGGTCGCGCACTCCCCGCAGCCGGTGATGAACACCCGGGTCGCGCCGAGGTCGGCGAGCTGTGCGCGGACGCGCTCCCACTCCCGCGGGCGGGTGATGATCATCGCGTCGTCCTCTCGATCAGGGTCCGCACGGACTCGACGCAGCCGGGCGCGTCGGCGGCGTAGCCGTCTGCGCCGATCTCCGTCGCCCACGCTGCGGTCACGACCGCTCCGCCGACGAGCACGGGACGCCGGAGATCCTCCGCCTTGAGCGCGGCGACCGTGCGTTGCATCGCCGGCAGGGTGGTGGTCATCAGCGCCGACAGACACACCGCGTCGGCTCCCCTGGCGGCGCTCTCCACGCGGACGGACTCCACATCCACACCCAGATCGTCGACGACGAAGCCCTGCGACTCCAGCAGCGAGACGCAGATGTCCTTGCCGATCGA
>PKWR01000208.1 GCA_003133285.1 Coriobacteriia bacterium | reverse complement strand
GTTGCGCGCCGCCCCATTCGATGAATTGCGCGCCGGGCAGCGCCAGCGGCACCCGGTCGCCGACGGCGAAGTTGGTCGCGCCGCAGATGACATGGTGCTCAATGCCGCCGCCGATCGACATGCGGCAGTACCTGATCGGCTTCCTGAAGCCGCTCAGTTCCTCGATCTCGCGCACCTGGCCCACCACGACGCCGGTGATGTCATGGCCGACCTGCTCGACCGACTCGACCTCCAGGCCGGCCGCGGTGAGCCGCCTGGCCACCTCGGCGGCGACGGCGTCGGACAGCCCGGCGGCGGACAGGCTGATGCCGGGCTCGCTGTCGGCGGGCTCCAGCGCCGCGTACTCCAGCAGCCAGGACAGCGGGACCCGCATCACGCCTCCATTCCGAATGCGCGGCTGAAGCGCACATCGCCCTCGACGGTGTCCCTGATGTCGGTCACCCCGTGCCTGATCATCAGGCTGCGCTCGATCCCCAGCCCGAAGGCGAAGCCGCTGTAGCGGTCCGGGTCGATGCCGCACGCCACCAGCACCCGCGGGTTGACCATCCCGGCGCCGGCGATCTCGATCCAGCCCTGCGACCGGCACACCCGGCACGGGTCCCCGCCGGGCCGGGTGGACGCCCCGCGGCACACGTGGCATTCCATCGATACGTCCGCCGACGGCTCGGTGAACGGGAAGAAGCCCGGGCGCAGGCGCGACTCGATGTCGGGACCGAAGTAGGCCCGAGTGAAGGTCTCGATGACGCCGGCCAGGTGCGTCGCGCGTCGAACCACGCCGGCGGGCTCGAGGGCGGCCTCTCCAACGGCGAGTGGCTCGTGGCACGCATCGCCATGAAGCCGATCCCGACGCTGACGCGTCCGCTGCCGACCGTCGACCTCGTCACAGGCGAGCCCTGCGACGCCGCGCACGAGCGCTCCGACACCTGTGCGGTGCCGGCGGCCGGGGTCGTCGCCGAGGCGGAGATGGCCCTGGTGCTCGCCGATGCCTACACGCGCATGTTCGGTGACGCCTGCGTCGAGGACATCCGCGCAGCGGTGGACCGCTACAAGGCGAGGATCGGCCGATGAGGCCGGTCTTCATCATCGGATTCATGGGCGCCGGCAAGTCCACCGTCGGAGCGATGGTGGCCGCCCGCCTGGGGCGTCCCTTCGTCGACCTCGACGGCGAGATCGAGCGCGAGACCGGACGCACCGCCACCGAAGTGTTCGCCGCCGAAGGCGAGGAGGGCTTTCGCGCAGCCGAGCGTGCGGCGCTGGAGGCGGTGGCCCATCGCCCGGGTCTCGTCGTGGCCTGTGGTGGCGGCGTCGTGACCGACGAGGGAAGCCGTACGATCCTGCGCAAGAGCGGCACCGTCGTCTACCTTCAGGTCTCCTCCGACGAGGCGATCGCGCGCGTCGGCTCCGAGCTGTCGGGCCGACCGCTGCTTCGCGGGGGCGATCCCGCGGCCGCCGCCGCGCTGCTGCGTCTGCGCGAGCGGCTGTACGAGACCGCAGCCGACATCGTTGTCGACACGCTGCACCGCACTCCCGAGCAGGTCGCGGACGAGGTCGTCTCGCTGGTGGAAGGGGCGCAATGAGCCGATCCTCCCGGATCGCCGTGCGTGTTCCCGGCCGCTCGTACGACGTGCTCGTCGAGCGCGGCTCGCTCGCGCGGCTGGGCGAAGAGGTGCGCGAGGTGAGCCCGGCGCGGCTCTGCGCGCTCGTGACGGATGAGAACGTGGATGCTCTCCTTGGCTTGGCGGCCGAGGCGTCGCTGCACGCCGCCGGCTTCGAACCGGTGACCGTCTCGGTCCCGGCGGGGGAGGCGAGCAAGTCGTGGGCGACCGCGGGCCGGCTCGTCGAGGAGTTCTCGGAGGCGGGCCTCGGGCGCGACTCGCTCGTGATCGCCCTCGGCGGCGGGGTCGTCGGTGACGTGGCGGGTTTCGCGGCAGCCGCGTACCTGCGCGGCGTACCCGTGGTGCAGGTGCCGACGACGCTGCTCGCGCAGGCGGACAGCGCCATCGGAGGCAAGACGGGCGTCGACCTGCCGCGTGGCAAGAACCTCGCGGGCGCGTTCTGGCAGCCCCTGCTCGTGCTGAGCGACCCTGACGTCCTGGCGTCGCTGCCCGAACGTGAGTGGTTCTCGGGGCTCGCCGAGGTGGTCAAGTCGGCCGCGCTCGACGGCGAGGCGGCCTTCGCGGCGCTCGAGGCCGACGCGCCCGCGCTGCGCGCGCGAGAGGCTGAGGCCACCGGGCGCGCTGTGCTGATGGCGGCGGCTCTGAAGGCGCGCGTCGTCAGCGGCGACGAACGCGAGGCCGCCGACCGCGAATGCCTCAACTACGGCCACACGCTCGCGCACGCTATCGAGCGCGAGCTCGGGTACGGCACCGTGACCCACGGAGCCGCGGTGGCGGACGGTCTTCGTTTCGCAGCGCGGCTGGCGGTCGAGGTCGCGAGCGCGGATCCCGCGTGGGCGGATCGGCAGGAGGCGCTGCTGGACGCGCTCGGGCTGACGCCGATCGACGACGTGCGCGACCCCGCGGCGCTGCTCGCCGCGATGAAGTCGGACAAGAAGGCCCGTCGGGGAGTGGTGCGATTCGTGCTCTCCTCGGCTCCGGGCTCGTGGGTGGTCGCCCCGGTGGACGACGCGGTCGTTGCGGCCGCGCTGACCCGGTGGTGCGAAACGACGACAGGAGGCGACTCGTGACGAAGGTGCTGGTACTCAACGGACCGAACCTCAACCTGCTCGGGAAGCGTGAGCCGGAGGTCTACGGATCCGGGACGCTCGCGGAGATCGAGGCGCAGGTGTTCGCGCTCGGCGCTGCGTGGGAGTGCGAGGTCGTCTTCGCGCAGAGCAACCACGAGGGCGAGCTCATCGACCTCCTGCACGCGGCGATGGAAGACACCGACGCGGTCGTGTTCAACCCCGGCGCCTACACGCACACGAGCTACGCGCTGCGTGACGCGGTGTCATCGATAGGGCTGCCGGTCGTCGAGGTGCACATGTCCAACGTGTCGGCGCGCGAGTCGTTCCGCCGCCAGTCGGTGATCGCGCCGGCGTGCGCGGGCCAGATCTCCGGTTTCGGCGCGAACTCGTACATGCTGGGACTCAAGGCCGCACTCGACCTCGTGAAGGACGCATCGTGAGCAGCGCTGGACGCGTCTCCGCGCTGCGCGCGCGGTTCGAGGCCGACACGGTGGATGCGCTCCTGGTGGGCGAACTCGCCAACATGCGCTACCTGACCTGCTTCGACGGCGTGTTCGACAGCATGGCTGCCGGCGCCGTGGTCATCACGGCCGACGTCGCCCGCTACTACACCGACTCGCGCTACATCGAGGCCGCGCGCAAGGCCGCCGAGGGGACGCGGTGGGACGTGCGTCTCACGCGCGNNAGTGGGACGTGCGCCTCACCCGCGAGTCCCTCTACACCGAGGTGGTCACCGACCTGCGCGCCGACGGCTTCGAGACCCTCGCGATGGAGTCGTCGGTGCCCTACGCCCGCTTCAAGATGGTCTCCGAGCTGTTCGGCGGGCGCGTCGTGGTGATCGACCACGCGGTCGAGGGCCTGCGCGCGGTCAAGGACGCCGGCGAGATCGATGCGGCCGGTCGCGCCGCCGCGCTCACCGATGAGGCGTTCGACCACGTGCTCGGCATCCTCCGCCCGGGCCTGCGCGAGGTCGACGTGGCCCTCGCGCTCGAGGCCTACATGCGCGGCCACGGCAGCGAGGGCGTCGCCTTCGAGCCGATCGTCGCGAGCGGGCCGAACTCCAGCAAGCCGCACGCGGGCATCACGACGCGCGCGATCGGCGACGGCGAGCTGCTGACGATGGACTTCGGCGCGCGGATCGACGGCTACTGCGCCGACATGACCCGCACGGTGGTGGTCGGGCACGCCTCGGACGAGCAGCGCCGCGTCTACGAGGCCGTGCTGGCCGCCAACGAGGCCGGGCGGGCCGCCGTGCGCGCGGGCGCGCGTGGGGTCGACGTCGACGGCGTCGCGCGGGCGCTGCTGACCAAGCGAGGGTTCGGCGAGGCGTTCGGGCACGGGCTCGGCCATGGCGTCGGGCTCGAGATCCACGAGATGCCCTCGCTGAGCACCCGGAGCAAGGACATCCTGGAACCCGGGCACATCGTCACGGTGGAGCCGGGCGTGTACCTGC
>PKWR01000205.1 GCA_003133285.1 Coriobacteriia bacterium | reverse complement strand
GCGACCCGTCGAGGGTCATGATCAGGGCGCTCGGGTAGCCCCGCTCCTGGATGAGGGAGTCCAGCCATTCGCGCAGAGCCCCGGCCACCCGCGCGTCACCGGGGTCCGTGAGCCACGGCGCAAGCTCGTCGGAGACGGCGGGGTCACGTGCGGCTTGGCGCCCGTCAGCGAGCAGATCAGCCTTCCAGCGAACGATCTGGTCGATCTTCAGGTCACGGATCGCGGAGAGCTCGGAGCTCTTCTGCCTGACGGTCGCGGCGCGCTCGCCCTGGTAGTATATCCAGCCCGCGGCGACAGCGCCGGCTACCGCCAAGAGGCATGCGACGAGCAGCAACGTGAGGCCGGCGCTCGGCCGCTGCTCAGCCGAGAGCGCATCGTGCCCGGTCCCACGGTCCGCCGTCGGCATGCCTGCATCCTCTCGATGCGACGCCTGCATCGTGCAGACGACCACAGAACCCGGCGCCGGTTCCGCGCGCGGAAAGCGTGATCGATCTCGCTGGCTGTTATACCCAAGTATGAATCGCGGCCTCCGAATATGCGCCCCTTCGCGAGAGCCGCGGGCTCCGGCGACCCCGTCACCGCCCAAGGAAGCGGTCGAACCACCCGAGCGCGAGATCCGCGGCCTGCGCGAGCGTTCCGGGCTCCTCGAAGAGGTGCGTGGCCCCGGGCACGATCGCAAGGCGCTTCTCGGCGGCGGGGATGAGAGCGAGCGCCTGCTCGTTGAGTTCGATGACCTGGTAGTCGAGCCCGCCGACGATCAGCAGGGTGGGAACACGAAGGTCCCTGAGCGCCCCGCCCGCCAGATCCGGCCGCCCGCCNNGCGGCACCGGTGCTGGCGCCGAAGAAGCCGACAGGGACGCCGGCAAGGCCGGGCCGGGCGAGCAGGTCGCGCGTCGCGGCCTCCAGCCGGTCTGCGAGTAGCCCGATGTCGAACCGGTTCGCGTAGATCTCGTCCTCTTCCGGGGTGAGGAGGTCGAAGAGCAGCGTGCCGAAGTGGCCGGAACCGCGCAGCACGGATGCGACGAACCGGTTGCGGCTGCTGAGCCGGCTCGACCCCGAGCCGTGGGCGAAGACGACGATCCCGCGCGCCTGGTCCGGGACCTCGAGGTCACCGGGCAGGTCGACCCCGCCTGCCGGGATGAGGACTTCCTTGTTCATCGCAACCTCCCTGTCTCGACCGAACGCTCCACCCCGATGCCGAGCATCTCGACGAGCCGCGCGGCATCGATTGGGGCGTGGCCACCGGCGTCGTTGTTGAAGTACGCGTAGCAGTCGTGGCCGCTGTCGGCCTGGCCGCGCAGGAAGCCCGCCCACGGCTCGAGCGCGGGGGCATCGTAGGCGCCGTGACCGCTCGCGGTCCCATGGAATCGCGCGTAGACGAAGTCGGCCGTCGGCGTCAGGTTCTCGGGCATCACGTCGCCGCTCACGTGGACGTGCGCCGCGCCGGACTCCCGGAGCACGGCGAACGTCTCGGCGGTGAGCCACGACTCGTGGCGGAACTCGACCGCGTGCCGAACCCGGCCAGCCGGCAGACGCTTGAGGAAGCGCGCGAGCAATGCCGCGTCCGCGGGAAGGTTCGGCGGCAGCTGCCACAGCACCACCTCGAGCTTCTCGCCTAGCACCGACATCCGGCTGAGGAACGCCGCGAGCGCGTCGTCGACCTCGTCGAGGCGCAGGAAGTGCGTGATCAGCCGGCTGCCCTTGACCGCGAACGCGAAGCCGTCGGGTACGGCGTCCCGCCACGAGGCCACGGCCTGCTCGCTGGGGAGACGGTAGAAGGTGGCGTCGATCTCCACCGTGTCGAAGCGCGCGGCGTAGAACGCGAGCCGGCTGGCGGAGGGCAACCGGTCCGGGTAGAACACTCCCGCCCAGTGGTCGTAGGACCACCCGCTTGTTCCGACCCTGATCCGCCCCACGGCCATGATCGTCCGCCACCCGACGCTCGCGTCACCCATGGGTACATTCCCCCCGGAGGGAAACCATGAGCGCCAGGCTCCATATCGGATGCGACCCGGGATGCGCGGTGTGCGGCGGCGTTCCGACGATCCTCGCCCCGGTCGACGCCGGGGAGACCTGCCGGTCCTAGCGGTCGGTGCAGGAGTAGCAGGGGTCGAGCGAGGCCTGGATGAGCGGGACGTCCGCGAAGGTCTGACCGAGCACCATCGGCCGCGCGGTCGGCATGTTCGCGAACGTGGGCGTGCGAACGCGCACGCGCGTGGGCGTGTCCGAGCCGTCGGAGGCGACGTAGTAGAAGACCTCGCCGCGCGGCCCCTCGATGCGCGAGCAGACCTCGCCCGCCGGCACCTTGGGGTAGTCGTCGCCCCTGAACGGTCCGGCGGGCATCTGTTCGATCGCCTGCTCGATGATGCGGCAGCTCTCGAGGATCTCGAGCGCCCGCACCACCACGCGGGCGAAGACGTCGCCCTCCTGGCGCACCGGGACCTCGAACAAGAGACGGTCGTACGCCTCGTAGGGGGCCGACGCGCGGATGTCCTGCGGCAGTCCCGAGGCCCGCGCGGTGGGGCCGACCGCACCGTACGCTATCGCATCCGCGCGCGTGAGCACGCCGACACCGGCGCAGCGGGCGCGCACCGTCGCATCGGTCGTCAGCACCGGGATGAGCTGCTTCGACGTGGCGTCGGCGATGGCGCGCACGGCGGCCAGGACCGCACCCGGGTCGGCGATGTCGCGGTTCACGCCGCCCGGCCGGTTCATCGCGTAGTTCACGCGGTTGCCTGAGATCGCCTCGAGGACGTCCATGATCTTCTCGCGCAGGCCGAAACACGCCATGAACAGCGTCTCGAACCCGATCAGCTCGCAGGCGATGCCCGCCCACAGCAGGTGGCTGTGCAGCCGCTCCGCTTCCGCAACGACTACGCGGATGTACTGCGCGCGCTCCGGCACCTCGATGCCGGCCAGCGTCTCGATCGCGCGGCTGAGGCACAGGGTGTGCACGTTACTGCAGATGCCGCACACATGCTCGAACAGGGCGATGTCCGCCGTGTAGTTCTTGCGCTCGGCGAGCCATTCGATCGCTCGGAAGTTGAAACCGACGCGGATCGAGGCGTCGGTGACGTGCTCGCCCTCGCAGACGACGTCGATCTTATAGGGCTCTTCGAGGGCCGGGTGGAACGGCCCCATGGTGATGACCGGGCTCATCTAGGACTCCTTCCGTTCCGCTTCCGCGGCATCGCGGGCGGTCACGGCCGGATCGATCTCGCGCCCGGCCGCACTGGTACGGCTGAAGAGGCCGGGCTCGTCGCCCTCGAGCAGCATGAGCGTGGGGGTCTCGGCACGGCCCTCGAAGACCAGCGCGTAGTAGTCGCGCAACTCGCGCTCGACCCAGTCGGCCGCCGGCCAGATGTCCGCGATCGACGCAATGCAGCCGGCAGAGACTGTGGTCGCGATGTTGAGCAGGGCGCCATCGGCATCCCAGTGGTAGATCAGGCGGTAGCCGCCCGCGGTGTCGGGCGTGCCGGTAAGCGTCACGAAACGGACCTCGCGTGTGCGCATGAGCGTGGCAAGTCCGCGCACGTCCAGGTCGGGCACGTCCACCCACCAGCCGTCGGTGCGGTGCTCTGCAGCCGACTCGACATCGAGCATGTGCAGGATCGACTCAGCGTCCATCGTCGCTCCTCCCGGTCTCGGCGGCTGCGCCGAAGTTCGCTTTCAGCGCGGCGGTCGTCGCCCTCCGACGGCAGCGCTCGCACAGGTGGATCCGTTCGCGCAGCTCGGCGGAGACGTCCCCGAACGCTGCGCCGAGCACCGCCTCGTTGTAGGGCATCGCGGGCCTGCCGCACTGCGGGCACGCCGGGTACGGCACAGTGACGGTCGCGCGCTGGGCGCCCGACCGCGCATAGGAGTCCCCGCGGTCGCCGGCCTGCGTCACCGCGGCGACGGGGCAGTGATCGACGCAGCGGCCGCAGTAGGTGCAGCGACCGGGATCGTAGGTCCATTCGCAGCTCGCCGCGCCCGGCGTCACGGCTATCGCGCGAGACACGCAGACGTAGTCGCAGATGCCGCAGGCGAGGCACTTGGCGGCGTCCATCGTCACGGACCCTCGATAGGCCGCCGCCGGGGCCTCCCGGCCCGGGAAGCGCACGGTCTGGGGACCGCGGGCGACGTTCCCGGTGATGATGTTCAGGATGTTCATACGGGCAGGGACTCCCTTCAGAGTCGCACGAAGGCGACGACGAGGGCGGACAACGCGATGCCCGACCCACACAGCAAGAACCAGCGCGCGGTCTGCGCGAGCTTGAGCCGGGCGGTCGACGCGGCCGCGAACGACAGCACCACGACGAGCGCCACCGACACCGCGACGAACACGACCACCCGCACCGGCCACGCCGCATCGGCGACGGGAAACGCGAGCGAGGCAACGAGCCCGGTGAGCGCCACCCATTCGAGCGCGTGGGCGAGCTCCCACAAAGCGAGGCGCGGACCGTCGTACTCCGTGGTCGATCCCGCGTAGATCTCCTGCTCCGCACTCGCCGCCGAGAACGGGTTGAGGTGCAGCTTCACCGGGATGCACGCGACCAGCGCGATCAGAGCGAGCACGCGAACCGGCCAAGCGGCGGCAAGCGCGACACCCGCGAGCGAGAAGCTCCCGGCGCTCGCAACGAGCGCGAAGAGCGCGATGAGGAACGGCACGTTGTACGCCAGCGTCAGCACCGCCTCGCGCGACGCGCCGATCCCGCCGTACAGCGAGCGCGACACGAAGCCGCCAAGCACGGCGCACAGGGGCCCGACCTCGATGAGCGAGACGAGCAGCACGAGGTCACCGCTGAACCCGCCGGCCTTGGGGAAGACCGGCAGCAACGCGATGGCGCCGAGCGTCGAGGCGACCGCCGCCAGCGGCAGCACGGTCATCAGGAACCCCTGCAGGCGCGGACGCACCACCGGTTCCTTCGCCAGCAGCTTCACGAAGTCGAAGAAGGGCTGGAAGAACGGCGGCCCGATGCGGCCTTGGGCACGCGCGTTGATCTTGCGCTGGAGCCACATCATGAACCACCCGGCGGGCAGCGCGAACAGCGCGCCGGGGAAGACGAGAAGCGAAATGAGTCCGCGCACGACGGTCACGACAGGCCTCCCGTCGCGCAGGCATCGGCCACGACGGGCACGTGCGTCGGTTCCGGCCGCGGTACGTCGCCGCACAGGATCGCGACCGCGTCGGCGATCCCGGCCACGATCGCGTCGGGCCGCGGCGGACAGCCGGGCACATACACGTCCACGGGGATGATTCGGTCGAGCGGGCCGACCACGGTCGGGCTGCCCGCGAACATGTTGCAGCTCGCCGGGCACGACCCGAGGGCCACGACGACCTTGGGATCGGGCACCTGCGCGTAGACCGTCTGAAGGGCCTCGAGGGTCGTCCGTGTCACGGGGCCGGAGACGACGATGATGTCGGCGTGCCGCGGGCTGGCCTCTAGGCGGATGCCGAGCTGCTCGACGTCGTAGCGCGGCGTCAGGCACGCCACCAGCTCGATGTCGCACCCGTTACAGCTGCCCGCGTTGAGGTGGAACAGCCACGGCGAGCGTCGCCGGGCGGTTCGGACCAGGGAATCAAGAAGACTCATGAGCAGCCACTCCTACAGGATCCGAGGGAACACGCCGGCGGCGAGAACTGCCGCCATGAGCAGAGCGACCGCGAACGCCAGCGGCGCAGGCTCGCTCGCCCAGACGGAGCGGGGCGAAGCAACAGGCGCGAGGGCCTCGCCGCGGTGCTCCGGTTCGACGGCTTCGAGCGCGGCAGTCTCTTCCTCCCCGCCCCACCACACGAGCGCGATGACGCGGGCGTAGGCGAGCACGGACAGGATCGTCGCGACGATCAGGACGGTCAGGACCGCCGGGCTCGCGGCGAGCGCCGTCGCGTACAGGCGCCAGTGACCGGCCCAGCTCGCGGTGAACGGGATCCCGATCGCGGCGACCGCACCCGCGACAAAGCCGGCGGACGCGAGCGGGTGGGTGCGCGCGACCCCGCGCGACGAGAGGGTGAGCGGGCCGTCGGCCTCGCCGCCCGCGACAGAAGCGAACAGCAGCCCCATCGCGAGCGCGTCCGCTGCGGCCCCGGCGGCGGCGCCGGCCAGGCCGAACGTGCCGGCGAGCGTCACGCCGAGCACGATGAACCCGGCGCCCGTGATCGTCGAGAACGCGAGCATCCGCTTCAGGTCGGTCTGGGCCAGCGCGAGCCCCGCACCGCCGATCGCGGACAGGAGCCCGAGCGTCAGCCACGGCCACGTGGGCGAGAACAGCCACGCGGATGTCTGCCGCAGCGCGATCAGTTCGGCGAACGCCGCGACGTCGACGACGGCGACGATGAGCCCGACGAGCGCTGCCGGCGAGCGCCGNNACGCCGCGCCACCACGGGCAACCATAGGAACGCAGGCACGAGCGCGAGCTTCACGGCGAAGCCCGCGAGGAACAGCGCGAGGACGAGGCCCGCCGGAGCGGTCCCGGCAAACAGCGTGCCTGCCACGAGCGCCGCGGCGGACAGGATCGCCGCGCCGAGGTACGCGTTGCGGGCGCGGGCCTCCACGCCGCTCAGTGCGAGCAGCGCCACGGCGGTGAAAGCTGCGCCTTCGAGCAGCAGCAGACGCACGATCTCGCCATCCGTTGCCAGCCCCGCGATGACGAGCGCACCGGCGAGCGCGGCAAGCCATGCGCGACGGCGGAGTCCGCGTGAGGAGACGATCGCGAGCAGCAGTGCCACGAGCGCGACGCCGACGGCGCCCACGAGCGGCCACGGACGCGGTACAGCCACCGCCGCCTCGGCCGTGCGCACGACGCCGGAGGTGACGCCCGCGATCCCCGCAACGAGCACGGCGAGCACCGCGGTCGCGATGACCGCACGGCGCTCCAGCCATTCGCTCGCCCGGCCGGCGACCGCGCACACGCGCACGGTGAAGTGCCAGATCGCGAGCAGGTAGCGGTCCGGGTCCGCCCAAGCGTAGAACGGCGCCAGCCCGCGAGCGATCTCATGAGAGATGTCGCTTGCCAGCAGGCGTCCGCGTGACGACAGAGGCTGGCCTCCGGTGAACGTCGCGCCGGCCTCCGGAGCGGCCCGGAGGCCGACCGCGGCGAGAGCGCCGGTGGCGGGACCGGTCGAGATCAGGCGCTGCGGAGCGGCGCCGGCGAGAGCGAGCTGGGGTTCCACGCGCCGCCTCTGCGCGAACAGCCAGTACGCGAAGCCACCCACGACGAGCGACACCACCGCCAGCAGCAGGCCTGTCGCCGAGTAGAAGGAACTGCCCGAGGTCGAGATGCCGAGCCAGCTCACGGCGATGTCGGAGCGCAGCCCCATGCTGACGAGCGCCGGGGCCACCGCGTACGTGACCGCCAACTGCGGCGCGACGCCGAGAACGACGCTGCCGGCCGCCAGCACGCCCGAGCCGACGAGCATCGTGCGCGGCGATTCGTGCGCGTTCGCGCTCGCCTCTCCGTCCTCGCCGAAGAAGATCGCGCTCGTCGCCTTCATCATCGTGAACATCGTCATGATGCTGACGACCCACGCGACGAGGGCCGGCACCGCGTAGCCGGCGTTCAGTGCGGCCACGTAGATGAGCCACTTGCTGACGAATCCGCTGAGCAGCGGGACGCCCGCGATGGATGCCGCGGACACCATCCACAGCGCGGCGGTCACCGGCATCCGGCGCTTGAGTCCACCGAGGCGGTCCATGTCGCGCGTGCCGGTGGCGTGCTGGACCGCGCCCGCCCCGAGGAACAGCCCGCCTTTGAACAGACCGTGGTTCAAGCAGTGCAGGAGGCCCGCGACGATGCCGAGCGGCGTGCCCAGCCCGAGCCCGAGGATCATGTAGCCGATCTGGCTCACGGTCGAGTACGCCAGCATGCGCTTGGCGTCGCGCTGGATCATCGCGAACAGGATGCCGACCACCATCGTGATCGTCCCTACCCATACGACGGTGGCCTGCCATGCGACCGGCCAGACCGCCATGCTGTGCATGCGCGCGACGAGGTACACGCCGGCGGTGACGTAGCAGGCCGAGTGCAGCAGCGCACTCACAGGCGTCGGCGCGGCCATCGCCGAAGCGATCCACGTGTTGAGCGGGAACTGCACCGACTTGGCCATCGCGGCGATCAGCATCAGCACGAACACGCCGGTCGAGAACGCCGCGCCGACCTTGGGATCGGTCCACAGCATGCTGCCGGTGCGTGCGAAGAGCGTCAGTATCGCCGCGAGCAGCGCGTATCCGGCCACGTGCGTGATGACGAGCACCTTGCGCGCGCCGGAAGCGGCCTCCTTCTTCTGGTACCAGAAGCCGACGAGCAGGAACGAGCAGATCCCGATGATCTCCCAGCTCGCGTAGAGCAGCAGCAGGTCGGACGCGTAGACGAGGTTGATGAGCCCGGCGATGAAGACCTGCATGATGATGTAGAACCGCGTGGCGCTCCGGTCGTGGGACATATAGCCGACCGAGAACAGCAGCACGGCGGAACCGATCGCCGTTCCCATGAGTGCGAACAGCTCCGAGAGGCCGTCCACGTGATAGGACAGCGAGATCGGCCCGTCCCACGCGGCGAGGCGCAGGTCGAGCGCCGCCCCGTGGAAGATCGTCGGCCACACCGCCGCGACCGCGATCATCGCGGCGACGCTGACCCCGAAAGCGAGCCAGCCCTTCGCCTTGCTCGACAGCACGCGCGCCAGAAGGCCCTGGAGGACCACTCCTGACAGGAGCACCGCTATCGGCAGAGCAACAAGGTCGTTCGGTTGCACGTGCGACTCCTCACTGTGATCGGGACGTACGCTCGGGCACCGGACAGACCGAGATCACGACCCCAGGGCGCCTCCCACGTGACGCACGACGCTGTCCCAGATCGCCGCGACGTCCGCCGCAAGCTCCGGCGACACGTCGTACGGAGCGCGCCCCTGCCGAACGGCCGAGTGGATCTCGTCTGAGTACGAGATGTAGCCTATGACGGTACTGCCTTCGAACTCCCTCTCGATGAAAGCCCTGTCCTCGGCATCCCTCACCATGTTGCCGACGTAGAAGACGTTCCGTATCCCGATCTTCTCCGCCAGAGCGTGGATCCGGCTCGCGGTGAGAACGCTCTGCAGGCTGGGCTCAACGACGATGATCATGGCGTCGAAGGCCTGAGCAGTGCCTCGCGTCAGATGCTCGAATCCGGCCTCCATATCCAGGATCACCGTCTCGTCTCGCAGGAGGACGAGGTTCATGAGCAGGCTCTTCAGAAGCGCGTTCTCCGGACAGTAGCAGCCTGCCGACGGCTCCTTGATGGCACCGACCTGCAGGAACATCACACCCCTGTGCTCGAGCTTGAAGCGGTCGGGCAGATCGCCGACTTCAGGGTTCAGCTTGAAGTAGGCCCCCATGCTGCCCGGCTCCACCCCGGTCCGCTCGGCGATCAGGTCCCTCATCTCGCTGATGGGGACGATCTTCTCCGACTGTGCGCGCGACAGACCGAGCGAGAGCGCGAGGTTCGCGTTGGGATCGGCGTCGATGGCGAAGACTCTCTCGCCCTTCTCGCCCAGGAAACGCGCCAGCGACGCGCTGATCGTCGTCTTGCCCACGCCACCCTTACCTGCCAAGGCGATCTTCATGAGACACGCACCGTCTGACCCACGGTCTGACCGGAGAGAAGCTCGACGTGGTGCCTCTCGTAGAAGTCGTCGCCCTTCAGCGCGAGCCTGCCGGTGTCGACCGTGCCGGCGACGTGGTCGGCCAGGAAGCACGGGGTGCAGGCCCGCTCGGCCTCCGGGGAGAGGAGGGTGATGTCGCACGCCCCATCCTTCTCCCGGATGGCCTCGACCGAGCTCAGCGCCGCCGGTTCGTCGCCGACGATGACGATGCGCATCGTCAGATACCCAACGCAGCCCGCTTGGCGGCGATATGCGCCACCAAGCCGGCTGCGGCCTTGGCGGGATCGTACTCGACGTATGCCCTCCCGCCGGTGATCCCCTCCAAGTCCTCGGTCAGGACCTTCGTGGCCACAGGACTGCCGAGGATGTGAGGAGCCGGGGCGATGTGGACGGTCATGCCGAGCGCGAGAAACCATGCGCCGATGGAGATCGCCTTCTCCGCAACGAGTTCAGGAGCCGAGCCGGCGACGGGCAGCTGACTGATCTTCACGTCCAGCGTGTCCGCCAGCGCCGCCAGCAGGGTCACGATCCTCGAGTTGTCGACACACGATCCCATGTGCCATACAGGAGGCAGAGGACCGTCCAGGCCCGCGGCCCCGCCCAGGGCCGTCAGCACGGCCTTGAGACCTTCACCGCAGTACTGCTCGGTGGCATCGGGGCTCATCATCCCCGCCTGGGCAAGGATGTGCGCCGTGCACCCCGTGGCCACGACAAGGACGTTGTTGGCCAGCAGCTCCTTGGCCATGGTCTCGGTCATCGCGCTACTGCGGATCTTCGGGTTCGGGCACCCGGCGAACCCCACGGCGCCGTAGATGTTCCCGGCGACGATGTTGTCGATCACCGGCTTGAGCGGGTTCTCGGGATCGATCTTGGAGAGCACCCCGAGAATGGCCTCCACCGAGAATCCGGCCAGGGCGGACGCCTTCTGCTGCGGGATCTCGACCTCTTTGCCCTTCCTCGCGACGAAGGCCTTGATAGCTACGCGGACGATCTTCTCAGCGGCCTCGTCGGCGTGCTCGGCCTCGAAGGGGACGTGCATCGCACCGGTGATCTTCACGTTCGCCTCAGTGGTGATGACCTTGGTGTCGAAGCACTCCGCGACCTTGACGTCCCCGGGCCAGATGCACTGAACGTCCACGACCAGGGCGTCCACAGCACCCGTCACGATCAGTAGTTCCGACTGCAGGTTGTGGCCCGCCATCGGCACGCCGTGCCGCATCGTGAGCTCGTTACCCGTGCAGCACACGCCGACGACGTTGATTCCGTCCGCGCCGGCGGCACGGGCCTCGCCATCAAGCTTCGCGGACCACTCGAGGATCTTCTCGGACAGAACAGGGTTGTGTCCGTGCATGGCGAGGTTCACTCGCCCCGCCTCCAAGACGCCCACGTTGGCCTCGACCGCGCACACCTGAGGGGTGCCGAACATGATGTCCTGCAGATCGGTCGCCATAGCGAGACCGACACCGTCGGCGATACCCATCCTCAGTGTCCCGAGGAGCAGGTTGACGGCATCGGCGTCGTTGCCGCCGGAGGTGCGGTGCATCGCCTCTTCAATCTCGTTGTGCACGTTGGAAACGACGAGGCCCAGGTCACGCCACATCTCGAACTCCTTGTGCGGCGTGTGCAGCTTGAGCCAGTTCCCGGGCTCCCCGTCCTGGCGGGCGAAGTCCTCGAGGGCCTTGGCCACGACTTCCTCGGCGATCTCGGTGTCGGACTTGCCGTCGGTGGCGATCCCGAGTCCGCCCGCCACAGCGATGAGCTTGCCTCTATCGACGATTCCATAGGGAGCGTTGCCGCGGATCGCCTCACGAAGGGTCAGGGCGACGTGGCGCGCGTGCCCTATGTGAGAAGCCGTCCCGCCGGTCGCCTCGCGCAGGAGGTTCCTGGTGACGATGACGTCCGCCGTGGCGCCGCACACGCCCCGCGAGCTTCCATCCGTCGCGAACGGGTCGATACGACACGGTCCCATGTAACAGATCCGGCAGCAGGTGCCGAGCTCTCCGAAGCCGCACTGCGGCTGCTGGCTCTCGAGCCGGTCCAGGCCGATCTCGATCCCGAGCTTCTCCGCCCGATTCTGCAAGGCTTGGGAGGCCCGATCCATCATTTCGCGAGACATGTCAGCATCCTCTCAAGCTTCTCAGGGTGTCCAACGGTGTAGAACCGGGCTGTTGCACCACTGCTGCTCCGCTCACCGCCTGTGCCACGCGGGCAGCCGTGCTCAGCCTCTTCTCCTTCATCAGATCCTCTTCATCGCCGAACTGCAGCGCGTGAGTCGGACAGGCATCCACGCAGGCAGGCTGCTGTCCCCTCTTCTCCCGGTCGGGGCACCTGTCGCACTTGACCGCCACTCTCTTGGCGGGATGCGCCGAGATGGCGCCGAAGGGGCAGACCATCGCGCACATGAGGCAGCCGAGGCACCGGCCCTCGTTCACGACCACTGCGCCCGAGTCCGCGTCCCTGCTCATGGCCCCGTTCGGGCACGTGGCGATGCACGGAGCATCGCCACAGTGCAGACAACACACGGGGTAGGCGTAGGCACGGGCCGACTCCACATGAACCCTCTTCTGTGGGGCGGGCCGCTCGGACACGGCACCGAACAACTCTTTCGAAGTGGAGTGCTCGACCGCACAGGCGATCTCACACGCCTTGCATGCCGCACATCGTTGGATGTCGACGAAGAGCTCCTTCATCCCGCCACCCGCCTCCTGAGCAGTTGATATCAGCACGCCGTGTGATCGCATGAATCCTGGCCCTGACGGGACAGCCATCGTCGCCGTGACTACTCAGCCTCATAGCCACCCTATGAGCGTTGACAGGCGCCAGCAACTCACTTCTCCCGAACAGCAGGATGACTGCACGAATGGGTCTACGGCTTCCCGAGACCCGGCACGAGTCGTGATCGCGGGGGCGTCAACTGCTGTTCGTGGCCTCGGTTGTGGGTATCCCCGCAACGCCGGGGCGCCAGACGTCGACGGGGCTCGGATGTACACTTCTCGGGAGGGCCGGGCAACCCGGTCGGCAGCAGCGGAAGGGGGCGGCCATGTCCAATCTGCAGTACCTGCTGGACCGCCTGCCCATCGGCCTGGTAGTACTCGACCGGGATCGCCGCGTGCTCGGTTTCAGCAAGGAAGCTGCCGCCCTGTTC
>PKWR01000213.1 GCA_003133285.1 Coriobacteriia bacterium | reverse complement strand
GACCAAGTTCTTCGGCAAGCTCTTCCTGATCAATTTCGCCGTCGGCGTCGTCACCGGGATCGTGCAGGAATTCCAGTTCGGCATGAACTGGTCGGCCTACTCCCGCTACGTCGGCGACATCTTCGGCGCGCCGCTGGCGATGGAGGGGCTCGGGGCGTTTTTCCTGGAGTCGACGTTCCTCGGGGTGCTGATCTTCGGGCGCGACAGGGTGTCGAAGAAGTTCTATCACGCGTCGGCGTGGCTCGTGTGGGCCGGCTCGATGCTCTCCGCGCTGTGGATCATCATCGCCAACTCGTGGATGCAGACGCCGGCCGGCTACAAGGTCGTGGGCGCGGGCCTGACCCGCAAGGCCGTGCTGACCGACTTCTTCGCGGCTGCCCTGAACCCGTCGACGGTCCCGCGCTATCTGCACACCATCGACGCGACGCTGATGATGGGCGGCTTCCTCGCGATCGGGCTCGCGGCCTACTACCTGCGCCGCGGGACGAACATGCACTTCGCGCGCACGACCATGGCGACCGGCGTCGTGATCGCGGCCGTCGCGACCGTGCTCATGCTGCCGCTGGGGCACTACCAGGCGCTCGAGGTCCTCGCCAACCAGCCGATCAAGATCGCGGCGTTCGAGGGGCATTGGGACAACGGGCCCATTCCCCTGGGCATCGCCGGCTGGATCGACACCGCCAACAACAAGACCGTCTCGCTCGAGATCCCCGGCGGTGTGAACCTGCTCGCCGGTGACTTCTCGGGCACGAAGTCGTACCCGGGCCTGAACAGCGTGCCCGCCGCGGACCGTCCGCCCCTGCAGATCACCTACCAGACCTACCGGTGGATGATCCTGCTGTGGGGCGTGATGCTGATCGCCTCGCTCGGTGCGTGGTGGCTCAACCGCACGGGCAAGCTCGAGGGCAACAAGAAGGTGCTGACCGCGCTGATGTGGTCACCGATCCTTCCGATGGCCGCCATCCAGCTGGGATGGGCCGCGGCGGAGGTGGGACGCCAGCCGTGGATCGTGACGGGCGAGTTGCGCACTCTCGACGCGATCAGCAAGGCGGTGCCCGCCGGCGAGGTGCTGCTGACGCTTGTGCTGTTCACCGCGTTCTACACGCTCATCTACGTGGCATGGACGCGCGTGGTCGTGGGCTACATCAAGAAGGGTCCTTCGACGGGCGAGGGGGTGGAGTAGATGGGACTCGGTGACGTCTGGTTCGTGCTCGTCGGCGTGCTCCTGACCGGCTATGCCATCTTCGACGGCTTCGACCTCGGGGTCGGCGTGCTCTATCCGTTCCTCGGGAAGTCCGAGCGCGACAAGGCGGTCATGCGCCGCTCGGTCGGGCCGGTGTGGGACGGCAACGAGGTGTGGCTGCTCACCGGGGGAGGCGCGCTGTTCGCGGCGTTCCCCGCCGTGTACGCGACCGTGTTCTCGGGCTTCTACCTTGCGCTGACGCTCCTGCTGTTCGCGCTGATCTTCCGTGCGGCCTCGCTGGAGTTCCGCCACTCCGACCCCGCGTGGGCGAAGTTCTGGGACGGGGCGTTCTTCGTGGGGAGCGCGGTGCCGGCGCTGCTGTTCGGCGTGGCGGTGGGCAACATCGTGCGCGGCGTGCCGCTGACCGCGGCGGGCGAGATGATCGCCGGCGGCGGTCAGCCGGTGTTCCTCGGCAACCTGTTCGCGGCGCTCAACCCGTACTCGCTGGTGATCGGCGTGTTCGGATTGGTGTGGATCACGCTGCACGGCGCGTCGTGGCTGTGCGTGAAGACGACCGGCGACCTCTACGAGCGTGCGGCCAAGCTCCGCACGACGCTGCTCGTCGTCTTCGCGGTGATGGTCGCGGTCTCGACCGCGGCGACCGCGCTGCTCGTGCCCGACGCCTTCGCGAAGGTGACCGGCTCGGTGGCGGGCTGGGTCTTCACTGTGGTCGTCATCGGCGGAGCGGTCCTGTCGTGGGTGTCCGCCTCGCGCGGCAAGGACCTCCAGGCGTGGTACGGGTCGACCCTCGCCGTCGTCGGCATGGTGGGCATCTGGGCGGCGTCGATCTACCCGTCGCTCGTCCCGGCCCTCGCCGGCAGCGCGGGGAAGGCGCTCACCGTCACCAACGCCTCGTCCTCGCAGCTGACGCTCACGGTGATGTTGGTCATCGCCGCCATCGGCGTGCCGTTGGTGCTGTGGTACCACTTCGTCGTGTACCGGGCGTACCGGGGCAGGATCGAGCTTCCCGCCGACGGTGGGGCGGGGTACTAGCGGCTTCTCGCGTCGACAGACGTGTCACCACGGCCGGCCCCCTCGAGGGCCGGCCGTTCCGCGTCCCGCCACGGTAGAATCGGTCCTTTCGATACGGTTCGCGGTTCGACGACAGGGAGCGGGTGGCGCGTGAGGCAGTTGCAGCAGTCCGACCTGGCCGAGCTCGAAGGGCTCGACGAGCTGAGCGACCTGTCGTTCGACGGGCTCCGGCTGGTCGGCTTCGACTTCGCGGACCGCGTCATCGAGGACTGCTCGTTCGCCGACTGTGCGCTCACCGACGCGAAGTTCAACGCGGCGGTCATCCGCCGGTGCCAGTTCGAGGGAGCGGCGGTGCAAGGCGCAGGCTTCTTCGGCGCGACGATCGAGGACTGCAGGATGATCGGGCTCGACTTCCGTCGCGGGACCCGCCTCGGCTCGGCCACCTTCAGCAACACGAACCTCGACTACGCACTGTTCCGTGGCCTCGATCTGGCCAACGCCGAGTTCACCGGCTGCTCGATGCGCGAGTGCGACCTCTACGGCGCGGACCTCTCGAACGCGAGCCTGGTGAACTGTGACCTCACGGACGCCGACTGGACCGGGGTGCGAACGCGCGAGACCGACCTGCGCGGCTCGAGCATCCGCGGGCTGGACCTGCGCAACGGCCCGTACGGCGTCGTGCTGACGACGCGGCAGGTCGTCAGCCTGGCCGAGGACATCGGCGTGAAGGTCATCGATCCGGCGGAATAGTGGTGGCACGCGAAGGAGCCGGGACCCGATCGGGTCCCGGCTCTTCGTGCTTCGTGCGGTGCGTGCGGTGGATCTACCTGCCCATACCGGAGTTGGAGCCCATCATGCCGTTCCCGGTCCCGCTCATGTTCGAGGGAGTGGCAGGAGTAGCAGGAGTGGCGGGGGTGGCAGGAGCGTCGGGAGTCGCGGCGGTGGCCGGGGTGGCCGGGGTCGCGGGGACGGCGGGAGTCATGTTGCTGCCCATGCCGGCGTTCCCGGCATTCGAGTCGTCATGAGCGATGGCGGGCATGCCGGTCGCAGGCATCGAGGGCGTGGTGTCGTTGGACATGCCGTTACCGGACCCGGGGACGAAGCCCATCATGGTCATGGCGGCGCTGCGCATCGTGTCGAGCATCTTCTGCTCCTGAGCGGCCGTCATGCGACCGGCTGCCACGAGAGCGTCGAGGTGCGCCTGGCGGGAGGCGAGCATCTGGTCGACGACCGCAGTCGGCTCCACGCCCATGCTCGTGGCGATGCTGGCGTACGACTGGCCCTTGTGGCGCAGCTTCTGGATCTTCTTGACCGAGAGGCCGGTCATGCGGGACAGCGTCGCAACGGGGCTGACGCCCTTCATGCTGGCGTTCGCGGCGACCGTCGTCTTGTGGGACGCGGCGGTCGCAGCGTTCGCGATGCCGAGTCCGCCGAGGGTCAGTCCGGCAACCAGGGCGCCGGCCACGAGGATGGCGATCTTGCTCTTCTGCACTGCATACACCTGCTTTCGCTTCTGCCGGACGCGAAGAGTCGCTTCCGGGATGGAGGAGTCTGAGTCGCTGAACGACTCGTGAGGTAAGACGCAGAAGAGCCCGAAACCTTACAGATGCGGAGCGGAGCGGGGAGGTCCCTCGCCCCAGACCTTGAGCGGTGCCGTGTACCTCGCAGCGAAGTGCTGGACGAGCCGCTCGGCGGGCGGCGTAAGGGCGCGGTCCTTGGGGATCACGAGGCCTACCACGGTGTAGAGCGGTTCGCGGAGCGGGACGCAGGTGATCGACGACTCGTTCCTGCCGTGCGTGAGCCCGCGGGGGAGCGCGGTGATCCCGATGTTCCGCGTCACGACGGCCATGAGGGGCTCGTGGCGTGCGTGGGTGAACGTGACGTTGGGGAAGAAGCCGTGCTTGCCGCACTCCTCGATGAACGCTGTGTAGACGCCCGAGTGCTCCTCGAGCATCACGAAGCGCGTGTCCTTGAGCTCGTTGATCGAGACGCGCTGCTGGCGGGCGAGAGGGTGCTGGTTCGAGCACACGATCACGATCTCGTCGCGGATGAGCGGGATGCAGTCGTACTCGTCGGGTGAGATCAGGTCGGTCCGCAGGATCGCGACGTCGAGGCGGTGCAACTCGAGCCGCTTGAGGATCTCGTCCTGGTTGCGTTCGCAGAGGTCGACCTGAACGCCCAGGTTGTCGGCCTGGAAGTCCGCGAGGTCCGTCACGAGGTCGTAGGCGCTCGTCAGCGGAAGCGCCCCCACACGCACCCTGAGCTGGGCGGAATCGCTGTACTGCGCCAGCCTCATGATGACGTTCTCGTAGTTCGTCGAGGTGCTGCTGGCGAACCGGAGGAACGTCTCGCCGGCCGGGGTCAGGGACACGCCGGTCGAACCCCGGACGAACAGCTCGGTGCCGAGCTCCTCCTCCATCGCCTTGATCTGCTTGGAGAGGGCCGACTGCGAGACGTAGGCGCTCTCCGCGGCGTGGCAGAAGCTCTTGAAGCGCGTGACCGCGAGGAAGTACTCGAGCTGCGCGAAGTTCACGGGTGGATCCCTCCGTCAGGCAGCGCCGCCGCCGTCCCCCATGCGAGGGCTCTGCACGTCGTCGTCGGCACGTTGACTGCGCGAACGATGCCAACATTCTAGCCACCCGCACCGCGCGGCTTTCGAGGCATTGCCGGCCTGCGCGTTTCCATTGCGGCAATTCGTCATTCCTTCGCGCTCATGACGCCGGCACGCGAGCAGGGGTCTTTCCCAATCGGCAACCTCGAGTGCGCGGACCGAATTGCGGGAGGCCTCTGGGCAAGGCCACAGTCGAAGTGCGTTCGGATGCCNNGCACTGAGAAGGGAGTTCAGATGGCAAAGACCTACAAGGACCTGCGAGAGTTCCTGGCGACTCTCGAAGAGGAGGGCCAACTGGTCCGCGTGAAGGAGGAGGTCAACCCCGAGCCGGATATCGGCGCCGCGGGTCGTGCCGCGTCACGCGTCCCGAACGGCCCCGCGGTCCTCTTCGAGAAGATCAAGGGCTACAAGGGCCAGGTCGTCACCAACGTCCACGGCTCGTGGCAGAACCATGCACTCATGATGGGCATGCCGAAGGACACCTCCACCAAGGCGCAGTTCGAGGAGCTCAACCGCCGGTGGGACAAGTTCCCGATCCCTCCCAACGTCGTGACGCGTGACGAAGCCCCCTGCAAGCAGAACACGATGTCCGAGGACATCAACCTCTTCGAGGTCCTGCCGCTCTACCGCATCAACGAGCAGGACGGCGGCTTCTTCATCTCGAAGGCGTCCGTCGTCTCCGGCGACCCGGAGTTCCCCGACGACTTCAACAAGCAGAACGTCGGCACCTACCGCATCCAGGTGAAGGACAAGGACCGTCTCGGCATCCAGGCGCTGGCCATGCACGACATCGCGGTCCAGCTCGAGAAGGCCGAGCGCAAGAACGAGCGCCTGCCGATCGCCATCGCGTTGGGCAACACCCCGCTCGTCACGTTCATGGCTTCGACCCCCGTGGGCTACAGCCAGAACGAGTACGAGTTCGTCGGCGCGCTGCAGGACGGCGTCCCGACCGACATCGTCAAGGCCGACACCGCGCCGCACCTGTTCGTCCCGGCCGGCGCCGAGGTCGTGCTCGAGGGCTACATCATCCCTCGCGTTCGCGTCGTCGAAGGTCCCTTCGGCGAGTTCCCGGGCTCCTACTCCGGCGCCCGTCTGCAGTGCGAGGTACAGATCACCCACATCACGTACCGCACCGACCCGATCTTCGAGAACCTCTACCTGGGCATGCCCTGGACCGAGATCGACTACCTGATGGCTCTCAACACCAGCGTGCCGCTCTACAAGCAGATCAAGGAGAGCTTCCCTGAGGTCGTCGCCGTGAACGCCATGTACAGCCACGGCATCGGCGTGATCATCTCGACCAAGTGCCGCTACGGCGGCTACGCCAAGGGCGTCGCCATGCGCCTGCTCTCCACGCCGCACGGCATGCCGTACTCCAAGATCGTGATCATCGTCGACGAGTACGTCGACCCGTTCAATCTCGAGCAGGTCATGTGGGCGCTCACAACGCGCGTCCAGCCCTCCAAGGACGTGACCCTCATCGAGAACGCCGCCGGGATGCCGCTCGACCCGTCGAGCTACCCGGCCGGCATGACCACCAAGATGATCATCGACGCCACGACACCCGTGCCGCCGGAGCCCAATCCCCGGACCGTCGAGCTGCTCAAGGACCCGGTGGACACCGAGAAGTACATCGCCATCATCCGCGACCTGCAGAAGGCCATGGAAGACAAGTAGTCCGGCCCGGCTGCGCTGGAAGCGTCCTGTGTAGCGAGACGAACGAGAGAATCCGAGGAGGTACTACATGAAGTGTCCGCGTTGTGACAGCGAGAAGACCCGGACGATGGTCAAGTCCCCGGTAGGGGACGTCTGGGAGGTCTTCGTGTGTGAGAACTGCTGGTACTCCTGGCGCTCGACCGAGACGCCCGTCGTGATCGAGAAGTTCAAGCTCACTGACGAGATCATCGCGACGCTCGGCGTCATCCCGCCGATCCCGCCGCTCGACATCTAGACCCCGGAGCCGGTCCGAGGGAGCTGCATCGCAGTCTCCGCGGGCCGGCCATCCGGTGTTCGCACCTCGAACCTGGCGCGTACGACACGGGGCGTGTCCGCGCATTGGCCAACAATATGAAAGAGGAGAAGTGGAACAGGTCAAGCGTTTGATCACGAAGCGTGAGATCGGCCTTGTGCTCGGAATCCTAGTGGCCGCCGTCATCTGGCTCATTCCGATCCCGGCTGCGGCGCTGAGCACTGGAGGGCACATCACCCTCGCCCTTACGCTCATGACCGTCGTCTGGTGGGCGTTCCAGATCGCGCAGCCCGGCTACACGTCGGGCGTGTTCCTGGCGCTGTTGGTGATCTTGAAAGTCATCCCGGGCGTCGCAGCCACCGCGACATCGAAGGCGGTGCCAGCCGCGGTCGCCACGGCAGCCGTGGTCTTCAAGTCGTGGACCGGCACGACCATGTGGCTCG
>PKWR01000036.1 GCA_003133285.1 Coriobacteriia bacterium | reverse complement strand
GTGCTCACGCGCTGGGCGACGATGAGCGTCGTGGCGTGGGTGATCTCCTTGCGGAGAGCGGCGCGCAACATCGAGTCGGTCTTGAAGTCGAGCGCCGAGAACGAGTCGTCGAAGACGTACACCTCGGGCATCTTCACGAGCGCGCGGGCGATGGCCAGACGCTGGCGCTGACCGCCGGAGACGTTGGTCCCGCCCTGCGCGATCGGAGCCTCGAGACCCTCAGGCATCTCGGATACGAACTTCTTGGCCTGCGCCACGTCGAGAGCGTGCCACAGCTCCTCGTCGGTCGCGTCCCGGTCGCCGTAGCGCAGGTTGCTCGCGACCGTCCCGCTGAACAGGAACGCCCGCTGCGGGATGAAGCCGATGCGGTGCCACAGGTCGTCACGGTCGAGGTCACGGATGTCGACACCGTCGACCGTGATGCTGCCGCTCGTGACGTCGTAGAGGCGCGGGATGAGGTTGATGAGCGTGGACTTGCCGCTGCCCGTGCTGCCGATGACGGCCGTCACCTCGCCGGGGTTCGCGGTGAACGAGATGTCGCACAGCACCGGGTCCTGCGCTCCCGGGTACTGGAACGCGACGTTCTTGAACTCGAGGAAGCCCTTCGCGGCGCCGGTCGAGATGGGGGTCGCCGGGTCGTTCACGGATGGAGCGGTGTCCAGCACCTCCTGGATGCGGTCGGCCGACACGGCGGCGCGCGGCACCATGACGAACATGACGGTGGCCATCATCACGGAGAACAGGATCTGCATCACGTAGGTGAGGAAGGCGGTCAGGTTGCCGATGGGCATCGCGCCGCTGTCGATCCGCATGCCGCCGAACCACATGATCGCGACCATCGACAGGTTCAGGATCACGGTGAGCGACGGCATCATCAGCGCGAGGATGCGGTTGACCTTCAGCGCGGTGGCGGTCAGGTCGCGGTTCGCGGCGTCGAAGCGCTCGGTCTCGTAGTCCGTGCGGACGAACGCGCGGATGACGCGGATGCCGGACAGCTTCTCGCGCATGACCTTGTTCACGCGGTCGATCTTGACCTGCATGGCCTTGAACAACGGGAGGGCGCGCACCATCAGCATGCCGATGACCGCGGCCATGAACGGCAGGATGAAGACGAGCACGCCCGAGAGCGGGACGTCCTCGCGCAAGGCCATGATGATGCCGCCGACCGCGGTGATCGGCGCCAGGATCATCATGTTGAGCATGAAGAACAGGACCATCTGGACCTGCTGCACGTCGTTGGTGTTGCGGGTGATCAGCGACGGCGCGCCGAAGAGGTTGACCTCCTGCTGAGAGAAGGTCTGCACCTTCCGGAAGAGGGCGCCACGCACGTCGCGGCCGAAGGCCATGGCCGTCTTCGAGCTCCAGTACACGGCGATGATGGCGGCCACTCCGAGGAGGAGGGTCACGCCGAGCATGAATCCTCCGACGGACAGGATGTGGGCGGTGTCACCCTTGGAGACGCCGTTGTTGATGATGTCCGCGTTGAGGTTCGGCAGATAGAGGTTCGCGATCGCCTGCACCAGCAGCAGGCCCACGATGAACGTGATCTGCTTCCAGTACGGGCGCAGGTAGGTCTTGAGGAGTCTGTACATCGGTGTCGGTTCCTCGGCTTTCAGTCGTTGTCGCCGGACGGGGCGGGTGCTTCGAGCCGCGCGAGAGCGGCGGCGGTGTTGTCGGCGAGCACGTTCAGCAGGCGGGCCAGCTCGCGCCGGTCGGACTCGGTCATCGATCCGAATGTATCGTCGATGTAGGTGACGAACGACTCCTTGACCGTCTCCGACTGGCGGCGGCCCTTCTCGGTGAGACGGATCCTCGTCAGGCGCTGGTCGACCTCGTCGTCCCACCGTTCGATCAGACCGTTCTGCTCCAGCCGCTGCAGCATCGTCGTCACGGTCGGCCGCGACAGATGCAGCACCACGGCCAGGTCGCGCTGGCTGATGCCGTCGCGATCGGCGAGCGCGCGCAGCACGCCTGCAGCCCCCGGGTGGTCGCCGTGTTCGGCCATCATGCGGCCGAGCAGCTGGCGGTTGAGGTGCATCGCCCGGCGGAACGCCGAGAAGACCTCCGCCGAGAGGGTGTCGAGCCCGGTGATGTCGGGGGGCGGATGATGGTGATGATGTCCGGGATGCATCCGTGTCAGCGTCCGTTCGGGTCGTCGGCCCTGTGGCCGGGGATGGTTAGCGAGCGAAAGGTTAGCATACGAACGGTTAGCAGACAAATCGTGTACCGGCGCCGCCGATCCCCGGGCGGTCGAGCGGGTCTATCATCGACCCGTCCGTCTCGGACCGTGTCTCGACGCAGGAGGCCCTCGTGCCCGAAGGGGATGTGAAGTCGGCCCGCGCACGCGCGTTCGCGCGCGCTCACTGGCTGACGGGCGCCGTGTGGGCCGTCGGTATCGGGCTGCAGCTGGCCTCGTCGCTGTTGCGCGATCGGATCGCCCTGAGCGACGACCTCTATCTCACGTCGCTGATCGCGCCGGCGTGGACCTTCCTGCAGGTCTGCCTGCTGGCAGGGGCGCTGCGCCTGACGCGCCGGCGCGCCGAGGCGTGGAGTACGCGGGGGCGCGTGGCCTTCGGCGCAGGGGCTGCCGTCGTGTTCATGCTGCTGCAGCCGGGGATCATCTCGCTGCTGCTCGCCGGGCCCGGGGCGTTCGACCCGGCCGACAGGGTCGCCCTCGCGCTGCTGTGGAGCACGCCGCTCGCGCTCTACGTCGTCCCCGCCGCGATCGTGGTCTGGGCGTGGGTGCGGCGCGACGGGCGGGTCTCACTCCCGCGGGCGCTCGGCTACGGGCTGATCGCGCAGGGGATCCTCAACTTCGCGTTCATCACGTGGCTGAACCACCTGTGGGCGATCTACGTGAACGTGCCGTCGCCCCCGCGGCCCTAGCGGCTACTTCTTGGGCAGCCGCACCAGATAGATGTCCTGGCCGCGCATCGCGACGTGGACCTTCTCCTTGAGGCCGCCCTTACGAACGGCGGTCAGCAGGCTCACCTGGATAGTCCGCGGCTTGCGGTCGCCCATCTCCACCTTCGCGGCGTTCATCTTGGACGAGACGAACTCCTCGAGCACGCGGGCGTAGATGCCGCGGCGGCTGAGCGCCGCGCTCCCCGGAACCTCGTCCACCGGCACCAGCCGATACTCCTCAGCCATGGGTCCCCCTCATGCGCAGACGGTTCTCGGACCGACTATAGCGCAGCTCCGAATCGGCGCACGAGGCGCATTCGTGTACGCTCGTGACGCTTCAGCGACGAGGGAGGCCGGCGTGCTCGCGGACGTGATCGCGTGTCTGGTGTGTCCCGTGTGCGGGAGCGACCTCGCTCTCGAGGCCGCGGCGCTGCGGTGCGCCCGTGGGCACGCGTTCGACGTCGCGCGCCAGGGCTATGTCAACCTGCTGCCCGGCCGCGCCCGCGCCGGCACGGCCGACACTCCGGAGATGGTGGATGCGCGCGCTGCGTTCCTCGGCGCGGGGCACTACGACGAGATCCTGGACGCCGTCGCCGCCGTCTCGGAGGTCGCCCTCGGCGAAGGCCCCGCAGGGTGTGTGGCAGACGTCGGCGCCGGCACGGGCGACTACCTCGCGCGCGTGCTCGAGCGCTCGCCCGGCCGGGTCGGGCTCGCGCTCGACCTGTCGAAGCATGCGCTGCGCCGTGCCGCCCGCGCGCACCCGCGCATCGGCGCCGCGGTCTGCGATACCTGGAAGCCGCTTCCTGTTCGCACCGGCGCGGCCGCGCTGGTGCTCGACGTGTTCGCGCCGCGCAACGCCGCCGAGTTCGCCCGGATCCTGGGTCCGGGCGGCGCGCTCGTGGTCGTGACACCCGGCGCGGAGCATCTGCGCGAGCTGGTGGACGTCCTCGGCCTGGTCACGGTCGACGAACGTAAGGACGAGCGGCTGGCCGGCTCGCTGGGGGAGCGCTTCACGCTCGTCGATCCGGTCCCGGTGCGCGTGGACATGTCGCTCACGCACGACGACGTCGCGGCCCTGGTCGGCATGGGGCCGAGCTCGCGGCACGTCACAGCGATGGAGATGGCGGCGCGGATCGGAGCGTTGTCCGAGCCGGTCGGCGTGACCGCGGCGGTCACGGTGTCGCTGTACCACCCTGTGCCGCAAGTCGGGGCTTAGCGGGAAGCGCTCCGTGGAGTATGTTCGTGCTGCATGCACTCGAAACCGGGGAGGGGTCGCGTGAAGCCTGAGACCATGGTCGGCGTACTTGGGATGATCGTCGCGTTGGTGCTCTATTCGATCGGAGTCTGGGGAGCCTACCGCTCGAAGAAGTTCTCGCAGCGCAACGTCATGTTCGTCCTGGTCGGCGTCGTATTCGACGTCATCGGCACCGGGGGGATGTTCGTCGCGGCGGGCAACAAGTTCCTGTTCGACACGACCTTCAACATCGTCCACACCTCCGCCGCGCTCCTCGCGCTCTTCGGGATGCTGGCGGTCGGCATCGTGGGCCTGTGGGCCGTACAGAAGAACAAGGACGAGCTGCTCGCCGCCCTGTCCCGCTGGGCGCTCGCCCCGTGGACGCTGTGGGTGATCATCTTCGTCTGGGGAATGCTCCAGCGCCCCAAGGCGTAGCGCGCTTCGCCGGCGGAGCGCCCGGCGGCCTTTCGTGAGCCGCACGACCTTCGCGGGAACGTACACAGACATGGAACGAGAGGTCCGCATCCCCGCGGGCGGGGTGTCGCTGCCCGGCGATCTCCAAGTCCCCGACGGGGCCCGGGGGCTGGTCGTGTTCGCCCACGGGTCGGGCTCGAGCAGGCTCAGCCCCCGCAACCGTGAGGTCGCCGCAGCGTTGCGCTCGTCGGGGCACCTCGGGACCCTGCTGTTCGACCTGCTCACCCCCGAGGAGGACCGCGACTACGAGCGGCGCTTCGACATCGCACTGCTCATCGAGCGCCTGTGGTCCGCCACTCGCTGGCTGCTGGAGGATCCGTCGGTCCCCCGACTGCGGCTCGGGTACTTCGGAGCCAGCACCGGGGCCGCGGCCGCCCTCGGAGCGGCGGCGACGGCAGGGTCGACCGTGCGTGCGATCGTCTCCCGAGGCGGACGGCCGGACCTCGCTGGGGACGCGCTTCGACGAGTCACGGCGCCGACGCTGCTCATCGTCGGCGGGTCCGACACCCAGGTGCTCGGTCTCAACGAGGGGGCGCTGCGCGCGCTCGGCTCGAGCGACAAGCGGCTGGAGGTCGTGCCCGGTGCGACCCATCTGTTCGAGGAGCCGGGCGCCATGGCGCAGGTCGCTTCGCTCTCCGCGGCATGGTTCGACCGGTACCTCGCCGGCTCGTCGGCCGTCTGAGATGGTGGCGGAGGCGCTTCTGCGCGCACGCTCCCTCGTGCGTCCGCTCCTGGGAGCTCCCGTTCGGCGGCTTCGCCGCGAGGTGCAGTGGCGCGACCCGCGCCTCGACTTCCGGGTCCGGCGCGCCGACGGCCCGCTCGCCTTCGTCGTCTCCGAGCACGCCACGCCCCTGGTGCGGCCTCTGCTCGGGCTCGATCCCGAGCTGCAGGCCAACAAGGCCGTCAACCTGCGGATCGCGGCCGCGTGTCTGGACGGGCTGGTGCTGCGTCCCGGACAGCGCCTCTCCTTCTGGCGGGAGGTCGGCCGACCAGCGTACGCGAGGGGCTTCCTCGACGGGCTCGTCCTCGACCACGGCGCGATGTCCCGCGGCGTCGGCGGAGGGCTGTGCCAGCTCACGAACCTGCTGTACTGGATGACGCTGCACACACCGCTCGCCGTCGTCGAGCGCTGGCGCCACAGCTACGACGTCTTCCCGGACGCGGGCCGCACCCAGCCCTTCGGCAGCGGCGCGACCTGTGCGTGGCCGGCACTCGACCTGCAGATCGAGAACCGCACGGCCGCCGACTACCGCCTGACGCTGGCGGTGACGGCCACGCACCTGACGGGCGCGTGGACCTCCGGAGAGCCATGCCCCGTCACGTTCGAGGTCTACGAGCAGGCGCACCTCTTCACGCACGAGGGACCCGGCGTCTACGTGCGGCACAACCGGCTGTGGCGCCGCGAGGTCGCATCCGACGGGCGGGTGGTGCGCGACCTTCCCGTGGCCGAGAACCACGCACGGCTGATGTACGAGCCGTTCCTTCCGTCGGGTGACGGGCCCTAGGCTCCCCCTGCGGGCGGCTTCCGCAAGCAGCCACGCTCGAATCATGCTAAGGTAGACGGCCGTGCCCACATCCGCTGGGCCACGCCGCTGCATGCGGCGACCCACCTACACCCGGAGTGCCTGACTCATGCGCGTCAACGACATCCGCAACATCGCGATCATCGCTCACGTCGACCACGGCAAGACCACATTGGTCGACCGCCTCCTGCAGACGACCCACGTCTTCCGTGACAACCAGGACGTGCCGGACCAGGTGCTCGACTCCAACGACCAGGAGCGCGAGCGCGGGATCACGATCCTCGCGAAGAACATCTCGATCCGCTACGGCGACACCAAGATCAACGTGATCGACACCCCGGGCCACGCGGACTTCGGCGGCGAGGTCGAGCGCGTGCTCAACATGGCCGACGGCGTGCTGCTCATCGTCGACGCCTTCGAAGGCCCGATGCCGCAGACCCGCTTCGTGCTGAAGAAGGCCCTCGAGCACGGGCTCAAGCCGGTCGTGGTCATCAACAAGATCGACCGCGACGGCGCCCGCCCGCACGAGGTCATCGACCAGGTGTTCGACCTCATGGTCGACCTCGGTGCGAACGACGAGCAGCTGGACTTCCCGATCGTCTACACGAGCGCGGTTGCCGGCTACGCCCGCTATGAGTTCGACGATGGCAACATGGACATGATCCCGCTGCTCGAGACCATCGTCGCGAAGGTCCCGGTGCCCGATGTCGATACCAACGGGCCCGTCGCCATGCAGGTGTGCACGATCGACTACTCGAGCTTCGTCGGCCGTATCGGCATCGGCCGCATCTTCTCGGGCACGGTCAACAACGGCGAGCGCATCCTCGTGATCAAGAACGACGGCAGCCGCTACCAAGCGGTCATCAAGGACCTCTTCACGTTCGAGGGCATGGGGCGCCAGCACGCCGAGAGCGTGCACGCCGGTGACATCTGCGCCGTGGTAGGCATCGAGGATGCGGACATCGGCGACATGTTCACCTCCCGCATCGAGCCGATCCGCCTCGATCCGATCCACGTGGAGGAGCCGACGATGTCGGTCGTCTTCCAGCCGTCCACGAGCCCGCTCGTGGGTCGCGAGGGCACCATCGTCGGAGGCCGCCAGATCAAGGCGCGCCTCGAGCACGAGGCCGAGTCCAACATCTCGATGAACATCTCCGAGACCGAGGACAAGACGGGCATGGAGGTCGCCGGCCGCGGCGTCCTGCACCTGTCGGTGCTCATGGAGACGATGCGTCGCGAAGGCTACGAGTTCCAGGTCGGACGTCCGCAGGTGATCCTCAAGAAGGAGAACGGCAAGACGCTCGAGCCGATCGAGCTCGCCGTCGTCGACGTCCCGGCCGAGTACGCCGGCAAGGTCATCGAGATCTTCGGCAGCCGCGGCGGCGAGATGACCGACATGGTGCAGCGCGACCAGCACGTGCACCTCGAGTTCAAGATCGCGTCGCGAGGGGTCATGGGGCTGCGCACGCGCATCCTGAACGGGACCCGCGGCGAGGCCGTGCTCTTCCACCACTTCTCCGAGTACGGCCCCTTCCAGGGCGAGATCGGCCGGCGCATCAACGGCTCGATGATCGCGATGTCGACCGACAAGTCCGTAGCGTTCGCGCTCGACTCGCTGCAGACGCGCGGCAAGCTGTTCATCGGCCCCACGGTCATGTGTTACGAGGGCATGATCGTCGGCGAGAACTCGAAGGACACCGACATGGTGGTCAACGTCGCGAAGGCGAAGCAGCTCACCAACATGCGGGCCGCCTCGGCTGACAAGAGCATCATGCTCGCGCCGCCGATCACCTTCACGCTTGAAGAGGCGCTGGAGTACATCGAGGACGACGAGCTCGTGGAGATCACGCCGAAGTCGATCCGCCTTCGCAAGCGCATGCTGACCGAGACCGAGCGCAAGAAGAACCGCCGCAGCTAGCCACGCGACCTTCCGCACGTCGCGATCCACGCTCCACCACACACCGCCGAGGCGCATCACGCGCCTCGGCGGTGCTACTGTTCTGTCGTCATTCCGACGAGGCGAGGGGGCTCTCGTGGAGAAGCGGGATCATGGCGCGTGGCCCGGCAAAGGAGCGCTCGCTGCGTGCGTGTTCGCCGCGGTCCTGCTGCTGGCGCCGCCGAGCGCGTGGGCGAAGAGCTACGAGATCGCGGACCTCACGATCCACGCGTCGTTCGACACGTCGGGGAACCTGTCCATCGACGAGTCAAGGACGTTCGACTTCAGCGGCTCCTTCAGCTGGGTCGAGTGGCGGCTCTCCAAGAAGGGCTCCGACTCCATCGAGATCGTCGGGCTCTACGACGACACCGGGCTGCTCCAGCGCGTCGACGGATCCAGCGGAGCCGCTGAGACGTACACCGTCGTGGACGACGGAGACTCCGTGACCGTCCACGCGTCCATCGACGTGGCGGACCGGCCCTATCCCATGCGGCTCGTCTATGTCGCGAACGGGGCGGTCAAGCGCTACCTCGACTGCGGTGAGCTCTACTGGCAGTTCGTGGGTGACGGCTGGGGCGTGCCGACGCGGAAGGTCCGCATCGACATCACGCCTCCGGCCGGGCTCCAGCGCGCCGACGTGCTCGCGTGGGCGCACGGCCCTCTGACCGGGGTCGTGTCCATCGGCGACGCAGGCGTCGTCACGCTGAGCGTGGACGACCTGCCCGCCAACACCTTCGTCGAGGCGCGAGCGCTCTATCCGGTCTCCGCGGTGAGTGCCCTTCCCGCGAGCGATGTGGCGCGACGGGACTCGGTCATGGCCGAGGAGGCCGCTCTCGCCAACGCGGCGAACGCCGAGCGGGCCCGGGCCGGACTCGAGTACTGGGGCGCTATCGCCGGCGTGGCCCTGCTCTCGCTCGCGGTCCTCGCGTTCGTCATCTGGGCGTTCATCCGGCANNGCGGGAGTACGTATCGTCGTTCCCCGGCGGCTATCTCCGGGAAGACCCGATGCCCGATCTCCACCCCGCGGTCGTGGGGGCGCTCTGGCGGCTCGGGGACGCTGACGACAGCGACATCGCCGCGACGCTGATGAACCTGGCCGACAAGAAGGTCATCTCGATGCAGCCGGTCACCGTCGACTCGCCGGGTCTGGCCGGGTTCCTCGGCGCCGACGAGAAGACCTACGTCATCGAGCGCGCGCCGGATGCGCAACCGCCGCATCCGCTCGACGCGNNCTCGCCTCGCTGCGCACGTACGCGAAGGCTCACCCGACCACCTTCACAGCGCGCGTCGCCGAGTGGAAGAAGGCGGCCGGAGCGGAAGCTGCTCGGCTCCAGCTCGTCGAGTCGGGAGGGACGGCATGGCAGGCGAGCGTCGGGTTCGCCACAGCGATGGCGCTCGTCGCCGGTGTCACCGCCTCAGTGGTCGTCGGGAGCGCGATCCCCGCGGTCGTCGCGGCGCCGGTGTTCGTCGTCGGGGTGGTGTGCACGGTGTTCATGCGCCGCCGCTCGCGCCAGGGCAACGAGCTCTACGTCCGCTACCGCGCGGTGCGCGACTTCCTGCGCGACTTCTCACGGCTCAAGGAGGCACCCCCGGCGAGCATCGTGCTGTGGAACCGGTTCCTGGTGCTCGCGGTCGTGTTCGGCATCGCCGATGAGGTGATCAAGCAGCTGCGCGTCGTGCTGCCGCAGGTCGTCCAGGACCCCGGCTTCCAGACGACGTACTGGTGGGTCTATGCCGGCACCGGCGGGGGGTCCCCGGTCGATGCGGTCCAGTCGGGCTTCGTGTCGGCGGCCGCGGTCGCGACGAGTCAGATGTCGGGCGCGGGCGGCGGCGGGGGCGGGTT
>PKWR01000086.1:8110-8857 GCA_003133285.1 Coriobacteriia bacterium | reverse complement strand
CATAGGAGCAACAGCGGACGGCATTCGCTAGACTCGTCTCATCGCGCAGGAGCGCCGCTCATGCGCTTGCTGTTCGGCCGAACCATCGAATCAGGAGACCTGAACTCATGACCGACGGAACGAACTCGCCAGGCGTGGCCCGCTACATCGCTGCGGCACAGGAAGCGGTCGGCCAGCGCGCCGATGAACTTGCCGCCATGCGCGCCTGCCGATTCGACACGATCGCGGTCCACGGTCTCTACACGATGCGCGAGGCGATCGAGAACAACCAGGGATCGATCATCGAACCGATCTACCTGAGTTCCTCGCAGGGCTACCGCGACTCGGACGAGATGGAGGCGGCGCTTTCGTACCAGATCCCGACTTGGTGCTACTCCCGGATCGCCAACCCCAGCCTCTACTACCTCGAGCAGACGCTCGCCATGCTGGAGGGATATGGGCTGGACGCCGAGACCTCCTGCTGTGCCACCTCCTCGGGGATGTCGGCCATCGCCAGCGCGACCGACCCGTTCCTGACGGTCGACCCGGCGCATCCGGACCGTCCGATCAACTTCGTCTCCACCTGCCAAGTCTACGGCGGGACCTTCCAGCAGTTCAGCGTGCGCAAGATGCAGGAGCGGGGCATCGAGTGCCGCTGGGTCGTGGACTCGACCGACCTGCGGGAGTGGGAGTCGAAGATCGACGCCGACACCCGCTTCCTCTACGGTGAGCTGCCGTCGAACCCGGGGCAGTCGTTCTTCGATGTCC